>NZ_JBFRFD010000091.1:0-8994 GCF_052114645.1 Arthrobacter sp. 2YAF22_2 | reverse complement strand
GTCATGGCCCAGATGGCAGGACGGCGTGACTCCGGCAGCTGGTTCGCGTCATTCGCGAGCACCAACGGCGTCCTGGCGCTGGGCATCTTCCTTGGCCTGATCAGCTGGGTCAGCCTGGCCCGGCTCATGCGCGGCGAGTTCCTCTCGCTGCGCGAACGCGAGTTCGTGGATGCTGCCCGGATCTCCGGCGCCAGCAACGCGCGGATCATCTTCAAACACATCCTGCCCAACGCCGTGGGCGTGCTGATCGTGAACGTCACGCTCACCATGTCCGCCGCGATCCTCACCGAAACGGCGCTGAGCTACCTCGGTGTCGGCGTCAAGGCGCCGGACACGTCCCTCGGATTGCTCATCTCGCAGAACCAGCAGGCCTTCTCCACCAGGCCCTGGCTGTTCTGGTTCCCGGGCCTGTTCATCGTGTTGATCTGCCTGAGCATCAACTTCATCGGCGACGGGCTGCGGGATGCCTTCGACCCGCGGCAGAAGAAATTCAACGCCAAAAAGGCGCGCGAAGGGGCGGCGTCAGCTGCAGGGACGCCCCCGGAGAAGACCGCAGTCAGTGCCTTCGACGGATCCAAGGACAGCTAGATGCGCGGCAGGCTCAGGCCCGCGGCCGGCGGCCGGTCGGGCGGCCGGCTACAGGGCGGCGACCGTCCAGTAGCTGGCCGCGAGCAGCACCACGACGACGCCGACCGCGGCCCAGCGGGGCGTCACGGCCACCGCCGTGCCGTCGGCGTCGGCTGGTGCGTCGCCGGCGGCCAGCGTCCCGCTTTCCACCAGTTCCTGCCAGCGCGTGCGCACCAGCCGGGCGGCCTGGCCGGAGTCGGTGGACCTGAGGTCTCCTGGCCGCACCGATTTTCCGGGGCCGTAGCTGATGTCCGGGAGCCCGTGCAGGTCTTCCGGTCGGGCATTGCGTCCGCCCCAGATGCYGGGCGCCGGCGCGGCCCAGGCGGCGTAGCTCTTCTGCGCCGTGACGAGCGTGAGGGCATATCGGGTGTCCACATGCACCAGGGCGGCCCAGGGCACCAGGACCGTGCGGAACGGGTTCTCCAGGGTGACGCCGCCGTCGTGCACCACGACGGCGGGCAGCCAGAAGAACTGCCAGCCCAGGAACGCCACCAGCAGCAGCGGCGCCGTGCTCAGCAGCCCCTCGGGGCCGGCCGCGGCGACGGTGGCCGCCACGCCGACGGCCGCTACCAACCAGGACAGCCAGGCGAACCACGAGTTCGACCGGGCCTTGAAGATTTCAACGTTTCCGGCGTCGGGCACAGTGCTCATGCCCCCCATAATTCAGTATTCCCGGTCACAGCACTAATCACCGGTGCGACGGTGGCCCGGGCGGAAGGAAAAACCCATCATGACTGACTTCATCACCCTGGATCCGCTCCCGGCTCCCGTGCCCGGAAAAGGTGACACCGTCCTGGAGGTCCGCGACCTCAGCGTCGACTTCGGCGTGGACAAGAAGTGGGTTCCCGCGGCCATCGGCCTCAACTACGAGGTGCGTGCCGGCGAGGTCCTGGCAATCGTGGGGGAGTCTGGGTCCGGCAAGAGCGCCAGCTCGATGGCGCTGCTGGGCCTGCTGCCAAGCAACAGCCGGGTCAGCGGCAGCGTGAAGCTGGCTGGCAAGGAGCTGCTCGGCGCCAACGAATCGAACATCCGCGCCGTTCGGGGCAAGGACGTCGCGGTCATCTTCCAGGAGCCTATGACCGCCATGAACCCGGTTTACACCGTAGGGGCGCAGATCGTGGAGACCATCCGGCTGCACAACGAGGTGTCGCCGGACCAGGCCAGGGAACGCGCCCTGCGGATGCTCGAACTCGTCGAACTGCCGGACCCGGAAAAGGCCTTCAAGTCCTACCCGCACCAGCTGTCCGGCGGGCAGCGGCAGCGCGCCATGATCGCCCAGTCGCTCTCCTGCGACCCCAAGCTGCTGATCGCGGACGAGCCCACGACCGCCCTTGACGTCACCGTCCAGGCGGAGATCCTCGACCTCATGCGCAACCTGCGCAACAAGCTGGACAGCGCGATCGTCCTGATCACCCACGACATGGGTGTGGTGGCGGACCTCGCGGACCGGATCGCCGTGATGCGCCGGGGACGGATCGTGGAGTCGGGCACCGCGGCGGAGATCTTCCACAACCCGCAGCACGAGTACACCCAGGCGCTGCTGGCCGCCGTCCCGCACCTTGGCCAGGGCGGCGAGAGCGCCGACGACGTCGACGTCACGGCCGCTCTCGCCGCCGCCACGCAGGCCGAGATCCAGGCCATCCCGCGCTCGGAACTGCTCCGGCGCGAGCGCGAAAACTCGGCCGCGCTGGCCGCGGCGGAAACGGTCAAGCCGCCGGGAGAACCCGTCCTGGAGCTCACCGACGTGGCCATCGAATACCCCAAACAGGGGCGCGTGCCGGCATTCCGCGCGGTCGAGGGCGCGAATCTGGCAATCTACCCCGGCCAGGTGGTTGGCCTGGTGGGCGAATCAGGCTCGGGCAAGACCACGATCGGGCGGGCCGCCGTCGGCCTGCTGCCGGTTGCCGCGGGCAGCATGAAGGTGGTGGGCCAGGACATCTCGGCCGCCAAGAAAAACGGCCGGCAGTTGCACGAGATGCGCCGGCACGTCGGCATGGTCTTCCAGGACCCCTCGTCGTCGCTGAACCCGCGCCTGCCGATCGGTGAAAGCATCGGCGAGCCGATGTTCCTCGCCGGGGTGGCCAAGGGGGCCGAACTCCAGGGGCGGATCGAAGCCCTGCTGGACCAGGTGGAGCTGCCCCGCGACTACCGCAACCGCTACCCGCACGAACTCTCCGGCGGACAGAAGCAGCGCGTGGGCATCGCCAGGGCCCTGTCGCTGAAGCCGAAGCTGATGGTGGCCGATGAACCCACTTCGGCCCTCGACGTCTCGGTCCAGGCCAAGGTTCTCGAACTCTTCCAGAACCTGCAGAAAGAACTCGGCTTCGCCTGCCTGTTCGTCACCCACGACCTGGCCGTGGTGGATGTCCTGGCCGACCGGATCTGCGTGATGCAGCGGGGCCGGATCGTCGAGCAGGGCAGCCGGGACCAGATTCTGCGGAACCCGCAGGAGCCGTACACCCAGCGGCTCCTGGCAGCGGTCCCGCTGCCGGATCCGGAGAAACAGCGCGAGCGCAGGGAGCTCCGTGCGCAACTGCTTTCGGGGGCGAACTAGGGCGCATTTGCGGGAATTTTCGGTTAACGCAGCCTAACCGGGAGATGAAGAGCGCGAATCATACCAGCCGGTAACGTGTGACTTGAAACAGGTTGCGGTTGACGCTAGCTGTCACGAGATCGTCGGGTCACGGTTTGGCAACAGAGTTCCATCATTCGGACTTTTTGCGGTTAGGCTACTTCCATATGTAGGCCACGTCACAGGATACTTCTGTGCCCGGACCTGCCGGGAAGCACAAGTCTTTCCCTACGAACTCCCACAACTCTTAGGAGGCGGAATGCGTTTCACGCGCACTTCCAAAGCACTGGGCATGGTGGCAATCGCCGCTCTGGCCCTGACCGGTTGCGGCGGAGGCGGTTCCAACACCGCCGGCGGCAGCACCGGTGGCGACACCACCAAAGTCATCGTCGCCGACGGCTCAGAGCCCCAGCGTCCGCTGATGCCGGCAGACACCAACGAGGTTGGCGGCGGCAAGGTCATCGACATGATGTTCTCCGGCCTTGTCAGCTACGACCCCAGCGGCAAGCCCGTCAACGAACTGGCCGAGTCCATTGAAGGCAAGGACGGCCAGCACTTCACCATCAAGATCAAGAAGGACCAGAAGTTCACCAACGGCGAAGCCATCACGGCCAAGACGTTCGTCGACTCCTGGAACTTCGGCGCGGCTGCCAAGAACGCGCAGCTCAGCGGCAACTTCTTCGAAAGCATCAAGGGCTACGACGAGGCGAGCAAGGAAGGCTCCACCGTCGAGACCATGTCCGGCCTGAAGGTCGTTGACGACCAGACGTTCACCGTTGAACTGTCCCAGCCGGAATCCGACTGGCCGCTGCGCCTCGGCTACACCGCCTTCGTCCCGGTTCCCTCCGGCGCCCTGAAGGACCCGAAGGGCTTCGGCGAGAAGCCGGTCGGCAACGGCCCGTACAAGATGGCGGACGGCGGCTGGCAGCACAACGTGCAGATCCAGCTCGTTCCGAACCCGGACTACAACGGCCCGCGCAAGGCCAAGAACGCCGGCGTGACGTTCAAGATCTACCAGAACGACGACGCCGCGTACCAGGATCTGCTGTCCAACAACCTGGACATCCTGCAGACCATCCCGACGAGCGCGCTGAAGAACTACAAGTCCGACCTCGGTGACCGCACCATCAACAAGCCGTACGCCGGCAACCAGACCATCGCCATCCCGGAATACCTGCCGGAGTGGAGTGGTGACGCCGGCAAGCTGCGCCGCCAGGCCATCTCGATGGCGATCAACCGCGACGAGATCACCAAGGTCATCTTCAGCGGCGCCCGCCAGCCGGCCAAGGACTTCACTGCCCCCGTCCTGGACGGTTACAGCGACTCGATCCCCGGCTCGGACAACCTGAAGTTCGATGCCACCAAGGCCAAGGACGCTTGGGCCAAGGCCGACGCCATCCAGAAGTGGGATCCCAACCAGACCTTCACCATCGCCTACAACGCCGACAAGGGCGGCCACAAGGCATGGGTCGAAGCTGTTGTGAACCAGCTGAAGAACACTCTCGGCATCAAGGTTGAGGGCAAGCCGTACGCTACCTTCAAGGAAGCCCGCAACGACGCTACCGCCAAGACGCTGACCGGTGCCATCCGCGCCGGCTGGCAGGCCGACTACCCGTCGCTGTACAACTTCCTCGGCCCGATCTACAAGACCGGTGCAGGCTCCAACGACGCGAAGTACGCCAACCCGGCGTTCGACAAGGCCGTCACCGACGGCCTGAACGCCCCGTCCGTCGCCGACGGCAACAAGGCCATGAACAAGGCCCAGGAGATCCTCCTGACCGACCTTCCGGCCATCCCGCTGTGGTACCAGGTTGCCCAGGGTGGCTGGAGCGACAAGGTCACCAACGTTGACTACGGCTGGGACGGCGTCCCGCTGTACTACAACATCTCCGGCAAGTAACAATAGAACGACGGCGGGGGCTGCCTGGACTGGGGCCTCCGCCGTTGTTTTGTTTCATCCCGCTTTATCCCTGACGGCCCAAGCCGCGGGCGTACTTTCGCAGCCCGGCGACCGTGACTGTTCCGGCGTCGGACCGCATCATTACTGAAAAGGTTCTTTGATGGACAACTCCGCCGCATCCCTGGACGGGATGCTTGCTGGCAAGGATGGGCTTCGCTGATGGCGACCTACATCCTCAAGCGCTTTCTCCAACTGATTCCCGTTTTTCTGGGTGCAACGCTGCTGGTCTACTTCCTGGTCTTCAGCCTCCCCGGCGACCCGATCGTCGCCCTGTTCGGCGACAAGCCGGTCAATGAGGCCGTTGCCGCGAAGCTGCGGGTCCAGTACCACCTGGACCAGCCGTTCTGGATGCAATACCTGCTCTACCTGAAGAGCATCTTCACCTTTGACCTCGGCCAGGACTTCTCCGGCCGGCCCATCGCCGCGGTGCTGGGTGAGGTCTTCCCGGTGACCGCCCGCCTCGCCGTGATGGCCCTGGTTTTCGAGGCCGTCTTCGGCATCATCTTCGGCCTGATCGCCGGTCTCCGCAAAGGCAAGTTCTTTGATGCGACCGTGCTGGTCGCCTCCCTGATCGTTATCGGCATTCCGATCTTCGTCCTGGGCTTCCTGCTGCAGTTCACCATCGGTGTGCAGCTGGGCTGGGCTAAACCGACGGTCAGCTCGGCGGCCACGGTGCAGGACCTCATCCTCCCGGCGATCGTGCTGGGCCTGGGCTCCTTCGCCTACGTGCTGCGCCTGACCCGCACGAGCGTCATCGAAAACATGAGCGCGGACTATGTGCGCACGGCCACCGCGAAGGGCCTGTCCCGGTTCCGCGTGGTCCGCGTCCACATCCTGCGAAACTCCCTGATTCCCGTCATCACCTTCCTTGGCGCCGACCTGGGCGCCCTGATGGGCGGCGCGATCGTCACCGAAGGCATTTTCAACGTGCCCGGCGTRGGCAACCGGCTGTACCGTGCCGTGCTGTCCGGCGAGGGCCCCACCGTGGTTTCGATTGTCACCGTGCTGGTGCTGATCTACTGCCTCTCCAACCTGCTCGTTGACCTGCTGTACGCCTGGCTTGACCCGAGGATCCGCTATGACTCCTGATTCCAACACCGCACGGCAGGATGCTTCGGCGCCCGCCACGCGCCACATCGAGCACTTCGTCGCCGACTTTGCCGAGACGCCATTGCAGGCAACGGACAGGGTCAAGGAGGACCAGGCCCCGCTCAGCCTCTGGGCCGAGGCCTGGCGGAACCTGCGCAAGCAGCCGTTGTTCCTGATCTCCGCCTTCCTGATCCTGGTCGTCGTCGCGGTGTCCCTCTTCCCGGGGCTCTTCTCGCCGATCGACCCGACCGCCGAGGCGTGCCAGCTGGCCAACTCCGACGGCGGCCCCTCGTCCGGGCACCCGCTGGGCTTCACCCAGCAGGGCTGCGACGTGTTTGCCCGGGTCATCTTCGGTACCCGTTCCTCCGTGACCGTCGGCCTGTTCACCACCATCGGTGTCCTCCTGATCGGCGGCATCATGGGTGCGCTGGCCGGTTACTACGGCGGCTGGGTTGACGCCGTCCTGGCCCGCATCAACGACATCTTCTTCGCCCTGCCGCTGATCCTGGGCGCCATCGTGGTGATGCAGCTGCCGATGTTCCGGGCCAACCGGACCGCGTGGACGCTGGTCCTGATCCTGATGACCTTCGGCTGGCCGCAGATCGCCAGAATCACCCGCGGCGCCGTCATCGAGGTCCGTAACGCGGACTTCGTGACCGCCGCAAGGTCCCTCGGCGTCTCCAAGTTCGGCGCCCTCATGCGCCACGTCATGCCGAACTCGCTCGCCCCGATCATCGTGGTCGCCACGATTTCGCTCGGCACCTTCATCGTCGCGGAGTCCACGCTGTCCTTCCTGGGCATCGGACTCCCGCCCAGCGTGATGTCCTGGGGGAACGACATCCAGGCCGCGCAGGCGTCGCTGCGGTCCAACCCGATGCCGCTGCTTTACCCGGCCATCGCCCTTTCCATCACCGTTCTGAGCTTCATCATGCTGGGCGACGCCTTGCGTGATGCTCTCGATCCCAAAGCGCGCAAGCGATGAAAGGGGATGCCATGAACGCCCCTGTTGAAATCCATGAAGAAGGTACGGCCGCCCGGCGTCCGCTGCTTGAGATCAAGGACCTGGCGATCAGTTTCAAGACCAGCGGCGGCGAGGTCAACGCCGTCCGCAACGCCCACCTGACGGTGATGCCCGGCGAAACCGTCGCTATTGTCGGCGAATCGGGTTCGGGCAAGTCGACGACGGCCCTGGCCGCCATCGGCCTGCTGCCCAGCAACGGCCGGGTCTCCGGCGGGCAGATCCTCTTCGACGGCGAGGACATTTCCAACGCCAGCGAAAAGCGCATGATCGAACTGCGCGGCAACAGCATCGGCATGGTCCCGCAGGACCCGATGTCCAACCTGAATCCGGTCTGGAAGATCGGCTACCAGGTCCGCGAGACGCTCAAGGCCAACGGCCTCCCGGACAGTGCGGACGACGTCGCGAAGGTGCTTTCCGAGGCCGGACTGCCCGACGCCGCGCGGCGGGCCAAGCAGTACCCGCACGAGTTCTCCGGCGGCATGCGCCAGCGGGCCCTGATCGCGATCGGCCTGTCCTGCCAGCCGCGCCTGCTCATCGCCGATGAGCCGACGTCGGCCCTGGACGTGACCGTGCAGCGGCAGATCCTGGACCACCTGGACAAGATGACCACCGAGCTGGGTACGGCCGTCCTGCTGATCACGCACGACCTCGGCCTTGCCGCTGAACGCGCGGACAAGGTGGTTGTGATGTACCGCGGCCAGGTCGTCGAATCCGGGCCTTCCCTGGAACTGCTGCAGAACCCGCAGCACCCGTACACCAAGCGCCTGGTTGCCTCGGCGCCGTCGCTGGCGTCGCGGCGCATCCAGGCGGCCAAGGAACTCGGCGTCGAATCCGAGGACCTGCTGGCACCCGATGAGGACGTCGTCGTCGCCTCTGCGATGCCGGATGAGGTCCTCCAGATTGAAAACCTGCGCAAGGTCTTCAAGCTGCGTTCGGGCATCGGCCGCTCCACCGACTTCACTGCCGTGGACGACGTCTCCTTCAGCGTCAAGCGCGGCACCACGACGGCGATCGTGGGCGAGTCGGGCTCCGGCAAGTCGACCGTGGCGCAGATGGTCCTGAACCTGCTCCAGCCCACTTCGGGCCGGATCGTGTTCGACGGCGTCGACACCTCCACGCTGAACAGCAAGGAAATCTTCGCCTTCCGCCGCCGCGTGCAGCCGATTTTCCAGGATCCGTACGGATCCCTCGACCCGATGTACAACATCTTCCGAACCATCGAGGAGCCGTTGCGGACCCACAAGATCGGGGACAAGGTCAGCCGCGAGAAGAAGGTCCGGGAGCTGCTGGACCAGGTGGCGCTGCCGCAGTCCACCATGCAGCGGTACCCGAACGAGCTCTCCGGCGGCCAGCGCCAGCGCGTGGCAATCGCGCGTGCCCTTGCCCTCGATCCCGAGGTCATCATCTGCGACGAGGCCGTCTCGGCCCTCGACGTGCTGGTGCAGGCGCAAGTGCTGAACCTGCTCGCCGAGCTGCAGTCCCGACTGGGCCTGACCTACCTGTTCATCACGCACGACCTTGCGGTGGTCCGGCAGATTGCCGACCACGTCTGCGTGATGGAGAAGGGCAAGCTCGTCGAGACCGGGTCCACGGACGACGTCTTCGACTCGCCGCAGCAGGATTACACCAAGGCACTGCTCAACGCCATTCCCGGCGCCGGGCTCATGCTTCCGCCGGAAGTTGCCTGATCCGGCCGGTGCGTTAAGCCAGGGAGCCGGTGTCCAC
>NZ_JBFRFD010000090.1:0-9094 GCF_052114645.1 Arthrobacter sp. 2YAF22_2 | reverse complement strand
CCCTACAACCACGTCAGCAAGGCGATGGCGAAGCTGCGGGAACTGGGCCTGATCGACGTCGTGCGCGGCCGCAACGGGGGCTCCCGGCTCAGCGGCGCGGGCCGCACCGCCACGGTGGGGCAGCTGTTGCGAACGCTGGACACCCGAACCGACCCGGCCGACTGCGTCGCCGCCGGCGGCAGTTGCCCGCTGATCAACGAGTGCCGGCTCCGCGGGGCCCTGGGCCGTGCCCGCGAGGCGTTTTACCGTGAGCTTGACGACATTGTCGTCGCGTCGCTGCCCACCTCGCGGCAGATGAATCCCGTCTTTCAGGCGATCGGCCTGCGCCCCGGCCTGTAGCGGCCACAACCTGCCAGCGCGATGCCCCGTCACCGATTTGCGCAGCTTTTCTACGAAGTGTAGAACTGAGGCATAAATACTCGTATTTCAAATGCAAGTATTTCGGAACGGTCCGGTTGAAGACCCCGGACCTCTATCTCAGGAGTCAGCAATGCTCTCGGACAAGTCCTTCCCCGTCATCGAGGCCACCCTGCCGCTGGTCGGATCCCGGATCGGCGAGATCACCCCCAAGTTTTATGCCCGGCTCTTCGCCGCCCACCCCGAACTGCTGGACGGGCTCTTCAGCCGGTCCAACCAGCGCAACGGCAACCAGCAGCAGGCCCTGGCCGGGAGCATCGCCGCTTTCGCCAGCCACCTCGTGAGCCACCCGGGGACCCTGCCGGAAACCGTGCTTTCACGCATCGCCCACCGCCACGCCTCGCTCGGCATCACCGAACCGCAGTACCAGGTGGTCTACGAGCACCTGTTCGCGGCCATTGCCGAGGACCTGGCCGAGGTCATCACCCCGGAAATCGCCGAAGCGTGGACCGAGGTTTATTGGCTGATGGCCGACGCGCTGATCAAGCTCGAGAAGGGCCTCTACGCCGCACAGGCCAACGGCAAGATGTGGACGCCCTGGAAAGTGGCAGCCAAGACCCCGGCCGGTACCGGCTCCATGACCTTCACCCTGGAACCGGGCGACGACACCCCAATCACCCCCGCGCTTCCGGGTCAATACGTCAGCGTCAAGGTCACCCTCCCGGACGGCCTCCGCCAGGTCCGCCAGTACTCGCTGTCCGGCGACGCCGGCACCAGCCGCAGCTTCACCACCAAGAAAGACGACGGCGGCGAAGTCTCCCCCGTGCTGCACAACACCGTGGAGGTCGGCGACATCCTCGAAATCTCCAACCCGTACGGCGAAATCACGCTCAAGGAGGGCGACGGCCCCGTAGTCCTGGCCTCGGCCGGCATCGGCTGCACGCCCACCGCGTCCATTCTGCGCTCCCTCGCCGAGTCCGGCTCGGACCGACAGGTCCTGGTCCTGCACGCGGAAAGCAGCCTGGACAGCTGGGCCCTGCGCGACCAGATGACGGACGACGTCGAGCGCCTCGAGGGCGCCGAACTCCAGCTCTGGCTGGAGCAGCCCGTGGCCGGAACCAAGGAGGGCTTCATGTCGCTGCGCGAAGTGGACCTCCCGGCCAACGCCTCGCTGTACCTGTGCGGCCCGCTGCCGTTCATGAAGAACATCCGCAACGAAGCCATCAACGCCGGCATCCCGGCCACCAAGATCCACTACGAGGTCTTCGGCCCGGACATCTGGCTCGCTAACTGACCTGGGCATCCATTGCTCCGCAGGAGCCCTTATCAGGGTTCAAAAGGCCACTTGCGGAGCAATCGGTGAGACAACGACGGCGGCCCCGCACCTTGCGAAGGTTGCGCGGCCGCCGTCGTTCGTTCAGCCGCAGACTAGTGCGTGGCCATCCGTTCCTTCAGGCTTTCCAGCTCGGAGCGCAGCGCGTCCGGCAGCGAGTCGCCGAACTTCGCGTACCACTCCTCGATGGAGGCCAGCTCGGTGTCCCATTCCGCGCGGTCCACGCGCACGGCGTCCTCCACGTGGGCGTGGGTCAGGTCCAGGCCGGTCAGGTCCAGCGAGTGCCCGGCCGGCACGAAACCGATGGGGGTCTCGATGGCGTCTGCCTTGCCCTCGATGCGCTCGATGGCCCACTTGAGGACACGGGCGTTGTCACCGAAGCCGGGCCACGCGAAACCGCCGTCGGCAGTGCGGCGGAACCAGTTGACCAGGAAGATGTGCGGCAGCCGCTCAGGGTTGGCCTTACCGGAGACGCTGATCCAGTGCTTCAGGTAGTCGCCGGCGTCGTAGCCGATAAAGGGCAACATGGCCATCGGGTCGCGCCGCAGCACGCCGACCTGGCCGGCAGCCGCGGCGGTGGTCTCCGAGGAAAGCGTGGAGCCCATGAAGATGCCGTTGGTCCAGCTACGGGCCTGAGTGACCAGCGGAACCGTGGTCTTGCGCCTACCGCCGAAGAGGATCGCGGAAAGCTCCACGCCCTCGGGACTGAAGTATTCCTCGGCGAGCATATCGACCTGGGAGATCGGGGTGCAGAAGCGGGAGTTGGGGTGCGCGGCAGGCTTGTCCGACGCTGGCGTCCAGTCGTTGCCCTGCCAGTCGGTCAGGTGCGCCGGGACCTCGTCGGTCATGCCCTCCCACCACACGCCGCCGTCGTCCGTGAGGGCGACGTTCGTGAAGATGCTGTGTCCCTTGGCGATGGCACGCATCGCGTTCGGGTTGGTACCCCACCCGGTGCCCGGGGCGACGCCGAAGAGGCCGGCCTCCGGGTTGGTGGCGCGCAGTTCCCCTTCCTTGCCGATCCGCATCCAGGTGATGTCGTCTCCGAGGGTCTCGACGTTCCAGCCCTCGATCGTGGGATCGAGCAGGGCGAGGTTGGTCTTGCCACACGCGGAGGGGAAGGCCGCGGAAATGTAGTAGTTCTTCTTCTCCGGCGAGGTCAGCTTCAGGATGAGCATGTGCTCGGCCAGCCAGCCCTCGTCGCGGGCCATCACGGAGGCGATGCGCAGGGCGTAGCACTTCTTTCCGAGCAGGGCGTTGCCGCCGTAGCCGGAGCCGAAGGACCAGATGGACCGCTCTTCGGGGAAGTGCACAATCCACTTGTCCGGGTTGCACGGCCAGGCGACGTCAGCCTGGCCGGGGGCCAGCGGCGCGCCCAGGGAATGCAGGGCCGGAACGTAGAAGGCGTTGGTGGCGGTGATCTTGTCCAAGACTTCGCTGCCGATGGTGGCCATGATGCGCATGGAAGCCACCACGTAGGCGCTGTCCGTGATCTCTACGCCGAACTTCGGGTCCTCTGCATCAAGGTGGCCCATGACGAACGGGATGACGTACATGGTGCGGCCGCGCATGGAGCCGCTGAACAGTCCGCGCAGCTTCTCCTTCATCTCCGCCGGGGCCATCCAGTTGTTAGTGAAGCCTGCGTCGCGCTCGTTCTCGGAGCAGATGAAGGTCTGCTCTTCGACGCGGGCGACGTCGGCTGGGTCCGAGAACGCCGCGAAGGACTTCGGGAACAGCTTCTCGTTCAACCGGGTCAGGGTGCCGGCCGCCACGAGTTCATCCGTGAGCCGGGTATTTTCCTCTTCCGAACCATCAACCCAGTGGATCCGGTCCGGCTGGGTCAGTTCAGCTACCTCTTCGACCCACGCCAGCAGTCCAGCATGAGTGGTGGGTGCTTTCTCAAGCAGCGGCAGTCGCGCCAGATCGCCCATTACGGTTCCCTTCCTCGGGTTCAGTGGTGTGTCCTAAATGCTAGGTCTCGCGGAGGCTTCATTTTCAGGACCAAATGCGGGTTGACTGCGCGACCGGAATCTAAAAACCCCGGAAATTCAAGGTTTCGTAACTTCGGCGACTGGATAAACTGTGATTAAGGTCACGTAGACCGGTCTAGTCGGGCAGATTACACGGCTGCGGATTTGGAACAACGGGCCGACCTCGCGTAAAGTAATTCGAGGTTCGGGGAGCGAGAAGTTCCCAAAGAGCCGCGAATGCGCCCATAGCTCAGCTGGATAGAGCGTCTGTCTACGGAACAGAAGGCCGGGGGTTCGAATCCCTCTGGGCGCACCAAAGAGCAGTAAACGAAGATCCGCACCGGCCCGGCCGGTGCGGATTTTTTGTTTCCCGGCCGTATCCCGTTTCGCCGGCCGCTGCCGCCGGTTCCTTCCTTCCAATCCGCGACGGCGCCGCGGCGCTTGCCGCCGCAGTGCCAGCCCCCGCGGTGCCGATTTCCGGCAGGGTTAGGCTGTTGCCATGACGGCACAGATTGAGCGTGAATTCGATGTCATCGTGATCGGGGCCGGCGCGGTGGGCGAGAACGTCGCCGAGCGTGTGGTGCGGGGCGGGCTCAGCGTCGTCCTGGTGGAGGCGGAATTGGTGGGCGGCGAGTGCTCCTACTGGGCCTGCATGCCCTCGAAAGCCCTGCTCCGGCCCGGCACAGCACTGCACGGCGCCCAGACCGTGCCCGGCGCCGAGGAAGCAGTCACCGGGACACTCGACACCGCAGCCGTCCTGAAGCGGCGGGACTATTTCACTTCCAACTGGCAGGACGACAGCCAGGTCAAATGGGTGGAGGACACCGGGATCGACCTGATCCGCGGCCACGGCTGGATCACCGGCCCCCGCCGCGCGGAGGTCGCCGGTCTGGACGGCAACAACTACGTGCTGGCGGCACGCCACGCCGTCGTCCTGGCCACAGGGTCACGCCCGAGCATCCCGCCGCTGGAGGGCCTCGACGACGTCGACTTCTGGACCACCCGCGAGGCCACGTCGGCCCGGGAGATCCCGCCGCGGCTCGGCGTGCTCGGTGGCGGGGTGGCCGGCACCGAACTCGCTCAGGCCTTCGCCCGGCTCGGGGCCGCCGTGACGCTGGTGGCCCGCCGCGGGCTGCTCGGCGCGTTCCCGGCACCGGCGGCCGAGCTGGTCCAGGCCGGGCTGCGCGCCGACGGTGTCGAATTCCACCTCCACACCGGCACCAAAAGCGTGCAGGAGAACGACGACGGCTCGCTCACACTGGCTCTTGACGGCGGCGGCAGCATCACGGTGGACAAGCTGCTGGTCGCCACCGGCAGGCACCCCGCACTGGAAGGAATCGGACTCGAGAGCGTGGGCCTGGCCGCCGAAGAGGGAAAGGCACTGCGGCTCCGGACGGACGCGAGCGGCCTGGTCCTGGGAGCGGCAGAGAACGACGGCGCCCCGTGGCTCTACGCCGTCGGTGACGCCGCGGGCAAGGTGCTGCTGACCCACCAGGGCAAATACGAGGCCCGGGCCACCGGCGACGCGATTGCCGCCCGCGCCAGCGGCACCCTGAACGGCGAGCCGGCGCCGTGGAGCAGCTACGCCCACACCGCGGACGAGCACGCCGTGCCCAATGTGGTCTTCACCGACCCCGAGCTGGCAAACGTGGGCCGCAGCCTGGCCCAGGCCGAGAAGGACGGCTACCGGGCCTCCACCGTCGAGCTTCCCATTCAGGTGGCGGGGTCCTCGCTGCATTCCGAGCATTACAAGGGCTGGGCCCAGCTGGTGGTGGACGAGGACCGCAAGGTACTGCTGGGGGCGACTTTTGCGGGTCCCGACGTTGCCGAGCTGCTGCACGCGGCGACGGTCGCCGTCGTCGGCGAAGTCCCGCTGGACCGGCTCTGGCACGCCGTTCCGTCCTACCCCACGATCAGCGAGGTGTGGCTGCGGCTACTGGAGGAATACGGGCTCTAGGGGCCACCCCCCCCCGCACTTATTTGAACTGACCAGTCAGTTCAGTTAGCCTTGAAGCAGATCATTTCTGCGAAAGGCACCTCTTGCTCCGCGTTCAACAGCTCCACGTGAAGGGCCGGCGGGACTTCCTGCTCCCGCCCACCTCGCTGCAGGCCGCCCGGGGCGAGCTGCTGCTTGTCACCGGCAACCGCCAGGACCAGCGCACCGCGCTGGCACTGACCTTGAGCGGCCGGATGAAGGCCTCCGCCGGCACCGTCGAGTGGGACGGCGCCACCCGGATCAAGCACCTCCGGCAGGCGAGCGCCGTCGTCGACGCGCCCGGCGTGAACGAGCCGGAACAGCACCTGAGCGTCCGGGACCTGGTCACCGAGGACCTCGCCCTGATTCCCCGCCGCTTCCGGGGCGCGCTGCTCAGCACGCCCTGGCTCAAGGTCAACCGCTTCGAGGACATTGCCGGGCGCTGGGTCGAGGACCTGCCCGCGGACCGGCGCCTGGAGCTCCTGACAGCCCTGGCCCTCGCCAATCCGCGCACCGACCTGCTGGTGGTGGACTCGCCCGACCGTCACAGCGCCGATCCGGCCGACTGGCTGCCGCGCCTGCAGGAGCTGGCGTACGACGGCGGGCGGCCGCTCGCCGTCGTCGCCACCGTTGGCGCCGTGCCGCCGGGCTGGACCGGTCCAGTCGCGGACATCGGCAACGCCGTCCCGGCACCGGCGGCCACAGGCACTCCGGAGGCCCCGGAGGCAACGCCGGCCACGGCTAGCCACCTTCACTTCGAAACCGAGGACGCCCGATGACCGTGTTGCGGCTGGCCCGCTCAGAACTCAAGCGAATGACCGGCGGCCTGCTGCCGAAGCTGACCATCATTGCGCTGACGCTCGTCCCGTTGCTCTACGGCGCGGTGTATCTGTACGCGAACTGGGATCCTTACGGCAGGCTGGACCAGATCGACGCCGCCCTGGTGGTTGAGGACACCGGCGCCGGCGCGGCCGACGGCACCCGGCTGGAGGCCGGCCGCAAGGTCGCCGACAGCCTCGTGGCAGGCCACGTCTTCAACTGGCAGGCCGTCGCCAGCGCGGAGGCCGCGGACGAGGGCGTGAGCAGCGGCAAGTACGCGTTCGCGTTGAAGATCCCCAAGGATTTCTCCGCCAACCTGGCGTCGCCCGGCAACTTCGACGCCGCCAACCAGGCCATGCTGAACGTCACCACCAACGACGCCAACAACTACCTGCTGAGCACGATCGTGGACAAGCTCACCACCGCCGTCCACAGCACGGTCGCGAAGGAGGTGGGCGAGGAAACCGCCAACCAGCTTCTCACCGGCTTCGGCACCATCCATTCCCAGATGCTCAAGGCCTCCGACGGTGCCCGGGACCTTTCCGGAGGGGTGTCGTCGCTCCACGACGGCGCGGTCACTTTGCATCAGGGCACCTCCGGGCTCAAGAGCGGCGCCGGTGAACTGGTGGCCGGCCAGCGCAAGCTCGTCGACGGCGCGAACGCGGTAAGCGGCGGAGCCGGACAGCTCGCCGCGGGGCTGGGCCAGCTCAAGGACAAGACCGCCGCGCTGCCCGCTGATTCACAGCGCCTGGCCGACGGTGCCGCCCAGGTGGCGGCCGGCAACGCCGCGTTGAACGCCAAGCTGCAGGGCATGGCGGGGCAGTTGGCATCCGCGGAACAGGCCGCAGCACAGGCCCAGCGCAGCCGGGTGGTGGCCTCCAACGGCCGGCTGCTGGCGGCCGGGGCGATCACCCAGACGCAGGCTGACGCCATCCTCGCCGACTACGACTCCGCCGCTGCGGCCCCGCCCACCGGGACGGCGGCTGCCCTCAAGGGCGCCGCGGCCCAGGTCCAGCAACTCGCGGACGGCTCGGCCGCCGTCAGCGCGGGGGCCGCGCAGCTGGCCGGGGCGGCCCCTGCCCTCAGCGGCGCCGTTGGGCAAGCCTCCACCGGCGCGGACCGGCTCGCTGCCGGCACCGCGGACCTGGCCGCCGGCCAGCAGAACGCCCTGGCCGGGGCGGAGAAACTCGCCCAGGGCGCGCAACAGCTCGACGACGGCGCGGCGCAGCTGGAGAGCGGCGCGGCCAAGGCATCCGACGGCGCCGGCACCCTCGCCGACGAACTCGCCAAGGGCGCCGGCAAGGTCCCCAACCCGGACGACGCGCAGAAGAACAGCGTCGCCAAGGTCATGGCCGACCCGGTCGCCGTCAGCAACGTCTCGCAGGCCAAGGCCGGTTCCTACGGCGCCGGGCTGGCGCCGTTCTTCCTCACCCTGGCGCTGTGGATCGGTGTCTTCATGCTGGTTCAGGCCATGCGTCCGGTCACCCAGCGAGCCCTGGCGTCCAACGCGCCGACGTGGAAGATCGCCGTCGGCGGCTGGCTGCCCTTCCTGGCCGTCGCCGCGGTGCAGGCCAGCCTGCTGACCCTCGTGGTGGACGTCGGGCTCGGCCTCAACCCCGCCCACCCGGTGCTGATGTGGGTTCTGATGCTCGCGGCCGCCATGGCGTTCAGCGCGATCATCCAGGGCGTCGTGGCGCTGCTCGGCTCGCCCGGCAAGCTGCTGGTGCTGATCCTGCTGGTCCTGCAGCTGGTCTCCTCGGGCGGCACTTTCCCCTGGCAGACCACGCCGGAGCCGCTGCACGTGGTGCACCAACTCCTGCCGATGGGCTATGTGGTCAACGGCATGCGGCACCTGATCTACGGGGCCGAGCTGGACAGCATCCTGCCCGTCATGCTGGGCATGGTTGGCTACACTTTGCTGGGACTGGCAATGTCCGCCGTCGCCGTCCGGAAGCACAAGTTCTGGACCCTCAAGACCCTGAAGCCGGAGATCGCCGTATGAGCACCACGCCACACGCGGCCGCGGCGCCTGACGCCGAGGGAGCCAAGAAACTCCGGCCCGGGCGCACCAACGCGACCAAACAGAAGTTGTTCGACGCGTCGATGGAGCTGATCGGCGAGCGCGGGGCCGCGGGCGTGACGGTTGACGAGATTGCGGCAGCCGCCGGCGTCTCCAAGGGCACGGTGTATTACAACTTCGGCAGCAAGTCTGATCTGATCGCCCAGCTGCTCCGGCACGGGGTGGACATCCTCATGGCGCGGCTGCTCAGCGTTAGGGACGAATCCGCGGACCCGCTGCGGGCGATGGACGAAATGATCGGCCAGGCCATGGACTTCATGGCGGAGTACCCCTCCTTCGCGAGGTTGTGGATGAGCGAGAGCTGGCGGACGCCGAGTGAGTGGCAGGATACCTTCGCCGAGCTTCGAGGCCCGCTCCTCGGAGTGATTGGCGCGGCGATTGAGGCCGTGGCGGCCAAGTACCCCGTGGACCCGGACCTGTCCCGCGGCAGCCTGGAGACCGCTGTCTTCGGTGCCTGTTTTGTCGTGGGCCTGGACCGCAAGACGTACCACCCAGAGCGGACCCGGGCGCAAAGCGTCGCCGCCATCATGGCGATCATGCGTGGCTACGTGGTGAAGTAGCCC
>NZ_JBFRFD010000089.1:0-9130 GCF_052114645.1 Arthrobacter sp. 2YAF22_2 | reverse complement strand
GCCTACAACTCCGCCCTGGCCCGGGCCCTGGCGGCCCTCGGCGTGCCGACGGAGTCCTGCGCGGTCGACGGCGACTGGCCGGTCGGCAGCCCCGCCGACCGGCGGCGGCTGGGCCGGCTGCTTACCGAACCCGACGTCGCCGGGCGGGTCACGATCGTGGACAGCCTGGTGGCCTGCGGGTCGCCGGACGAACTCGAAGCCGCCGCCGCGGCCGGGGTGCCGGCCTGGATCCTGCTGCACATGCCGCTGGCCGGGCGCCCGGAACTGGAACGTCGAGCCCTGCAGGCCGCCGCCGGGATCATCTGTATCAGCGACAGGTCAGCGGCCGAGGTGCGGCAGCTGCACCGGAGGCCGGAGTCGGACGGGCTGGACGGCCCGGATGGGCTGGACAGCATCGGGGTCGCGCGCCCTGGCACCGAGCCCGCGCCCCTGGCCAGTGGTTCCGAGCCCCCGCACCTGCTGGCGCTCGCCGCCCTGCTGCCCAACAAGAACCAGCTGCTGCTGCTGCGGGCGCTGTCCGGGCTCACGGACCTCGCCTGGACGGCAACCCTCGCCGGTTCGGACACGGCAGATCCCGCGTACGCCGAACTGCTCCGGCAAGAGACGGCACGTCTTGGCCTGACGGACCGAGTCCGGCTGCCGGGGGAGCTGCACGGCGCCGGACTGGACGCAGCCTGGGCCGCCGCCGACCTCAGCCTGCTGATTTCGCACGCCGAAACCTACGGGCTGGTGGTCACCGAATCCCTGGCTCGCGGCGTGCCGGTGATCGTCCGACAGGGCACGGGAGCCGTGGAAGCCCTTGCCGCGGGCAGCCGACTCGCCGCGGGCGCCCCGGCCACCGCCGGAGCCGCCGCGGCCCCGCTGCCGGGGACCGCCGTCGCGCTCGCCGGGGACCCGGCGCCCCTGGCAGCCGTGCTTCGCCGCTGGCTTGCCGAACCGGAGCTGCGCGCGCAGTGGCGGGCCGCCGCCCGGGATGCGCGGATGCGCCTTCCCGGTTGGGACGCCACCGCGCGGGCCGTGCTGGCGATCCTCGAAACCGGTGGTCCGGGGGAGCGGCGCGGTAAACGAAGCGTCCGGATCGATACCGCGGCCGGGGAAGCTGATGGAGAATGACCCCATGACGACCCAGCCCGCAACCGTGCAATTACCGCCCGCCGAGAGCCTCACGCCGGAGCGGCTGCGCGCCTGGTCTTGGCACCGGCAGGGCCTGGACGGATCGCTGGTCGGCAGCACGGCCGAACAGGTGTTGGCCAGGGCCGGCTGGGCCCGGTCCGTGGGCGGCGCCAACCCCTACCTCACACTTTTCGCCCGGGCCGGCATCCGGCGCGGGCAGGTGGACGCGGACGTCCTGGCCCACCGGGTCCTGGAACTCCCGACGGTGCGCGGCTGCACCTACGTGCTGGGCCGGGACGACTTCGCCTGGGCGCTTCGGCTGGGACAGGAGCCGGCCGAGGCCGGCTTCAAGGTGGTCGGCCGGCTAGGGGTGGAGCGCGGCGAAATTGCGCTGCTCGAGGAGCAGGTACTGCACACCCTCACCGAGGCCGGGACGCCGCTGGACCCGCGGCGGCTCAAGGACGAACTGGGGGACTCGGTGCGCAACCTTGGCGAGGAGGGCAAGAAAAAGGGCGCCACCACTACGCTGCCCACCGCGCTGGGCATCCTGCAGGCGGACGGACGCATCCGCCGCGTCCCCGCCGGCGGCCGGCTGGACCAGCAGCGCTACGCATATGAGCCCTGGGGACTGCGGCCGAGCGAGCTCAGCGACGAGGAGGTGCGCGCCGAGCTGATCGGGCGCTACCTCGGCTGGACCGGGGGTGCCACCTTCAAGCAGTCGCAGTGGTTCACGGGCTTTACGGTCGCGCAGAGCAAGGCCGCGCTCGCCGACGTCGGCGCTGTGGAGGTTCCCACCGCTACAGCGGTTGCCGGGGGCGCCCCGCTCTGGATGCTGCCCGAYGACGTCGAGCTGCTGGCCGCATTCGAAGAACCGGCTGAGGAGCAGATTCAGTTGCTCGCCGGGAGTGACTCGCTGGTGCTGCTGCGCCGCAACGCGGCCGAGCTGCTCGCTGAGGAGGACCAGGACAAGCCGGCGCTGGGAGCACTTGCGCTGCAGGCGGACCTGCCGGACCACCCGATCCTGGACCGTGGCCGGATCATCGGGCTGTGGCAGTACGACCGGGCCCGGGAACGGATCGCTGCCTGGGTCTTCGGCACGTCCACTCCGGCAGTGGCCCGGCGGATCGCGGAGGTGGAGGCGTGGATCAAGGAAGACCTGGGTGACTTCCGTGCCTACAGCCTGGATTCGCCGGCGTCACGGCAGAAGCGGATCGATGCGCTGCTGGCGTCCTCGACGGCCACGGCCGAACGGTAGCCCGGCGATATTTACGCCTCAGCCGCCGCGGTGGCCGGCAAAGAAGTCCCGGAGCAGGGTCCCGCACTCCTGCTCCCGGACGCCCGCGTACACTTCCACCCAATGGTTGAGCCGGCGTTCGCGGAGGATGTCGAACACGGAGCCGGCGGCCCCGGCTTTCTCGTCCCAGGCGCCAAAAACCACGCGGGGGATGCGGGCCAGCACCACGGCGCCGGCGCACATGGCGCACGGCTCCAGCGTGACCACCAGGGTGCAGTCCGCCAGCCGCCAGCCGTCGTCGGTCTGGCCCTCCACCGCGTGCCGCGCCCGGAGCCGGGCGGCCGCCGCGCGGATGGCCACCATCTCGGCGTGCGCCGTCGGGTCCCCGAGCGCCTCGCGCTCATTGCGCCCGGCGCCGAGCACCGAACCGTCCGGTCCGATCACGACGGCGCCGATCGGCACGTCCGCGGTTGCCAGGGCCCGACGGGCTTCGGCGAGGGCCAGGCCCATCCATTCGGCATGGCGTGGCTCCGGGGTAGTCATGGCTCAATGATAGTTTCGACGCTATGCATCCTAAGCACACTGCGCACCGTAGCCGGGCGCACCTGGAAGTCGGGAGACGGCAATGAGCACCAGGACTGAGAGTTGGCTGATGCGGCGCTGGGGCCGTTGGGTGGTGCCCTACGCCGCCTTGTGGATCACGATGCTCATTGGCGGCGTGGTGGTGGTGGTGCTGGCGCTGCTGAGCGCCGAGGTCTATGACAACGTCGTGGACTCCGCCGGCCTGGCGAACCTGGACAAGCCCACGCTGGCGTTCATGGAACAGCTGCGCAGCCCGGGCCTGGACTCGTTCGTCACCGGCTTCACCAACATCGGCGGCGGAATTGGGATGCCGATCCTGGCCAGCATCCTGACGGCGTTGCTGATCTGGGTCTCCCGGACCTGGCGCCCGCTGATCCTGATCGGAGGCGCAGCCGCCGTATCGGTCACGGCCACCGCGGTGGGCAAGAAACTGATCGGCCGGACGCGGCCGGACCACGCCGATGCGGTGCCGCCCTATGAGGACTCGCCGTCCTTTCCCAGCGGCCACACCCTGAACACCACGGTGGTGATCGGGCTCGTGGTCTATCTCGCCTGCCTGCAGGTGCACCGCACTGTGGCCCGGGTGGGTCTGATCACGGCCGGGGTGCTGTTTATTTTTGCGATGGGCATGAGCCGGGTCTTTCTGGGCCACCACTGGATGACCGATGTGATTATCGGCTGGGTGCTGGGGCTTGGCTGGGTGGGGATCGTGATTCTGGCCCACCGGCTCTTCCATGTGCTGCGGCACCGCGAACATGCCGGTCCCGCGCCGACGTTCGACAACGAGGTGCACCTGCAGGACGGTCTCGCGGCCGGCGGGGCAGCCGACGTCGATACCCGCGGTCCGGCGGGCGGTCCGCCGACCTCCGGGTGATAGTTTTGACCCATGCGCACTCTCGTTGTGGACCACCCGCTGGTCGCCCATAAGCTCACCGTCTTGCGGGACAAGAACACCCCGTCCCCGGTCTTCCGCCACCTCACCGAGGAGCTCGTCACGCTCCTGGCCTACGAGGCAACCCGGGATGTCCGCACCGAACCGGTGACCATCGAGACGCCGGTCAGCACCACCATCGGCACCGCCTTCACCAAGCCCACCCCGCTGGTGGTCCCGATCCTGCGCGCCGGGCTCGGCATGCTGGAGGGCATGACCAAGCTGGTCCCCACCGCCGAGGTCGGCTTCCTAGGCATGGCCCGCGATGAAGAGACCCTGGACATCATCACCTATGCCGAGCGCCTCCCGGAGGACCTCACGGACCGCCAGATCTTTGTCCTGGACCCCATGCTGGCCACGGGCGGCACGCTGCGCGAGGCGATCAAGTTCCTGTTCAAGCGCGGCGCCTCGGACGTGACGTGCATCTGCCTTCTGGCCGCCCCGGAGGGCCTGGCCAAGCTGGAAGAGGAGCTCTCGGACGCCAACGTGACCATCGTGCTGGCCTCGATCGACGAGAAGCTCAACGAGAAGTCCTACATTGTCCCCGGGCTGGGCGACGCCGGCGACCGCCTGTACGGCATCGCGGTCTAACTGCCGGAACAACACGCCGGTACGGGGTTCCGGCGGACGCCGTCGGGGTCTAGCCTGTGCCCATGGACTGGAAACTTGAACTCGTAATTGTCCCCGTGTCCGATGTGGACCGAGCCAAAGACTTTTATGTCAACAAGGTCGGTTTCAACGCCGACTACGACGAGCGCCCCTCGGAGGGCATCAGGTTCGTCCAGCTGACGCCGACTGGCTCGGGTTGCTCGATCGCGATCGGCGAGGGCCTCATCGACGCCCCGCCCGGCACCGCCCCAAGCCTGCAACTCGTGGTCAGCGACATCCAGGCCGCGCACCGGCAACTCAAGGACAACGGCGTGGACGTCAGCGACGTCGACATCAAGGACTGGGGGCAGTTCGTCTACTTCGCCGACCCCGACGGCAATAAGTGGGCCGTACAGTGCATCCCCGGCCGGCCAAACGGCTGACCGCCGGCACGACGGTCACCCGGGCGGTGCCGCGTCAGGCAGGCAAGAGGCCCCGGTTCCGGTGGATCCAGGGCCTCGCTGCGCGTCTCTGTCCGTGCCGGTTGTGCGGCTTAGTACCAGTTGTTCGCGTAATGGAAGTTCAGGGCACCGCACGGTGAGCCGTAGCGCTGCTGGACGTACTGCAGGCCCCAGTTGATCTGGGTCCGGTAGTTGGTCAGGTAGTCCGCTCCCGCGCTGGCCATCTTTTCGGCCGGCAGGGACTGAACCACACCGTAGGCGCCGCTGCTGGCGTTGGTGGCGGTTGTCCTCCAGTCGGACTCCCTGGTCCACAGCTTCTGCAGGCACTGCATCTCGCTGGCCGCCCAGCCGTGGACCGGCAGCTGCGCGGCGGCATAGGCCTGCGCGCCGGCGGGATCGTCGACGGCGACCGGCTGCGCCGGTGCGGGGGCCGGGGCGGGCGGAGCAGCAGGGGCCGGGGCGGGGGCCGCAGGAGGAACTGCCGGCGCGGGGGCTTCGGCGGGCCTGATCTCGGCGGGCTTGGCCTGGATGCTGGCCGGGGCGGATGACGCAGGCGTGTAGCTGCCGAGACGTTCAAGGTCCAGCGCCGGCTGCGACGCTTCCTTGGGGGCGGCGGCAGTGTGGGTTGCCGCGCCGGAGGCCTGGCCTGCGGCGCCGACCCCGAGCAGCACCGCGAACGCAGTGACTACGACGGCGGCGCGCTTGCCTTTGGACGGGGCGCCGGCGGCGGAGCGGGCACGCTTGCCTTTGGGAGCGGGCCGGGTCACGGCCGAGCGCTGGGCCGGTTCGGCGCGGTGGCGCGCGGCGTCGTCTTCGGACGTCTGTTTAGCGCCTTCTGGGCGCGTTTGTGCCTTAAAGTCAGTCATTGTCGCCTCTCAACGCCTACGGAGTTAGCTGTCGGGTTCGGATGCGAAATCCGGCCGCACGGAATTTCATCGTGGCGGCTTAACCCCAAGGGGTGCATGGATGCAGATGCCCGGGAACACTGGGTCCCCCGTCTCTGCCTGGTCCAGCGGAATCCGGCAAGCGGCAGAGTGTGGCGTCAGTCCGGATGTGCGGCCAGATTGACTGGCGCACCCTAAAACGGTACCTGACTTTCGACTAGAAGTCACATTTCGGTAACGACAAGTCCAGGCGGCGGTGTGGCGGCTTGCCCTGCGCGTGCCCTCCGAGTGCGCCGGCCCGGCCCGTTTCGACGCTTCCGTGCCCACCCTGTGCTGCCGAACAGCGAGCGGGCGCGGAACCGTCGAAACGGCGGCCGGGGCCCGTCCGCCTACCCGGCCAGCAGGTAGACGGTGGTCCCGCCGATGGTCTGGGCGGCGAAGTTGGCCGCCACCCATGAGGCAATCCGCGCGGCGTCGTCGGAGCCGCTTTGGCCCTGCATTGTGCGGCCGGCGATGAAGTAGTGGATCTTCCCGTCGGCAACGTACTGCTGGAACTGCGCGAGCGTCGGAGCCGGGTCGGTGCCGTTGAACCCGCCCACGGCCATCACGGGGAGTCCCGTCGCCAGCTGATAGCCGGCGGCGTTGTTGGATCCGACGACGGCGGCCGCCCAGGTGAAGCTGCCGGCGCCTGCCTGCAGCGCCGTCACAAGGGCCGCGGACGGTGTGGTGGCCCCGAGCAGGCCGCCCATTCCGCCGGCCCCGCCGCCGCCAGGGCCGCGCCCGCCGCCGCCAGGGCCGCGCCCGGCGCCGTTCGCCGTGCCGTTGGAGTTCACTCCGGGGCCGCCGCCAAACCCGCCGTTGCCGCCGAAGACCGCCGGGAACCCTGCGCCGCCCCGGCCGGACACGGCCGGACCGGCGCTGACGATCGAGCCGCTCTGGGCCGTCGCCGCGGTGGACAGCGAGTACGCCAGCGGCCCGGCGAGGGCAGCGCCCACCGCGAGCACCGCCGTCGTGCGCGTCATGATCCCCGATGCTGCCGGGACGCCACGCCTCAGCGCCGTCGCCCTGAAGCCTGGCGCCGCCGCGGCCAGCACCGCGCCGGCCGCGGCGAGCGAGCCCAGCAGGACCACCCAGCGCAGCCAAGGCACGAAGGTCGGCGCGCGGCCGAGCAGGGCGGCGCCCATGACCCCGGCCGCCACGACAGCGACGGCGAGCAGCGCGGCGGCCACGGGCTGGTCCCGCCGCTGCCAGAGCAATACCCCGCCCAGGCCGGCGAGCCCCGCGATCCCGGGCGCCAGCGCCACCATGTAGTACGGGTGGATGATCCCGGCCATGAGGCTGAACGTCAGCCCGGTGACCGCCACCCAGGAGCCCCAGATAATCACCGAGGCCCGCACGGCGTCGGTCCGCGGTGCCAGCCTTCCGAGCCACAGCAGCCCCGCGCCGAGCAGCAGCACCGCCGGCAGCAGCCAGGCGATCTGGCCGCCGAACTCGCTGTTGAAAAGCCGGAAGAGCCCGGGCGTGCCCCAGCCGTTGCCGCCGCCCACGCTCCCGGTTTCGTCGCCGCTGAGCCGGCCCAGGCCGTTGTAGCCGAGGGTAAGCTCGAGGATGGAGTTGTTCTGGGAGCCGCCGATGTACGGGCGGTCCGCCGCCGGGATGAGTTCGACGGCGGCCAGCCACCAGCCGGCCGCGACGGTCATCGCCCCGCCCGTGGCGAGCAGGTGCAGGAGACGTTTGCCCAGCCCGACCGGTGCCGCGACCAGGTAGGCCAGGGCGAAGCCGGGGACAACCAGCAGCACCTGCAACTGCTTGGTGAGGAAGCCAAAGCCCAGGAGCGCCCCGGCCAACAAGAGCCAGCGCAGGCGCGCGTCCTGGATGGAGCGCAGCACGGCGTAGGCGGCCGCGGTCATCAGGAGCACCAGCAGGGCGTCCGGGTTGTTGAACCGGAACATCAGCACGGCCACCGGGGTCAGCGCCATGACGGCACCGGCGAGCAGCCCCGCGCGGTGCGCCAGCCGGGCGTCGGCCGTGGCGGGGGCCGCGGCCCGGCGGACGGCCACGTAGACCAGCCAGACGGTGCCGACACCCATGATGGCCTGCGGGACCAGGATGCTCCATGAGCTCAGGCCGAAGAGGCGCACGGAGAGGCCCATCACCCACAGCGACGCCGGCGGTTTGTCCACGGTGATGGCGTTGGCGGCGTCGGAAGAGCCAAAGAACCAGGCCGTCCAGTCCTGCGAACCGGCCTGGGCCGCAGCGGAATAGAAGGCGTTGGCCCAGCCGGAGGCACCGAGGTTCCACAGGTACAGCACGGCAGTGCCCAACAGCAGCGCCGCCAGTTCCAGCCGCAGGCGCGGGCGCCGGGCGCCGGACCCGCGGGCGCYGGCGGCTGGCTGTGCCTGCAGGACAGGCGCGCCCGGCGGGCCGGACGCGGGCTGGGCCTGCGGGGCTGGCACGTGTGGCGTCTCCGCGGTGCGGGGATTCAGGGTGTCGGTCATGGCGCCCTAGACCCCCAGCTTGTAGACCGTGGCGGTGCCGACGGTCTGGGCCTGGTAGTTGGCAGCGACCCAGGTGGCGACCTCAGAGTTGCCGCCGCGGCCGCCGAAGCCGCCCATGCCGCCGGCGGAGATGAAGTAGCCGATATCTCCGCGGCTCACCATGGCCTGGAACTGCGCGAGCGTCGGGTAGGGGTCGCCGCCATTCCAGCCGCCGAGCGCGATCACGCTGGTGCCGCTGGCGAGTTCCAGGCTCGCCGCCTGGGTGGCGCCGGAGACAATCGCAGACCATTTGGCACCGGAGGACTTCAGCAGTGCGGTCAGCTCCGGCGACGCCGTTCCCTCGCCCGGCCCGCCCGCTCCGCCGCCCCGGGCCGCGGCGGTGCCGCCGAACACGCGGTCGCCGCCGGTCCTGCCGGCTGCCCCGAAACCRCCGCCCATCGCGGACCCGGTGGGCCCGGATGTCGGGATCGAACCGGAGTGCGGCTGGGCCGCGGTCGCCAGCGTCCAGGCGGTGCTTCCCAGCCCGCAGGCCAGCAGGGAAAGGATTACGACGCCGGCCGCGGCGGCCTTGCGGAGCCGGGCCGGGAGCGCCGCCAGACCGTCAACCCGCAGCAGCAGCGCCGCAGCGGCCAGCACGCCCAGCACGCCGGCGAGGACCCGCAGCCCGGGAAGCCAAGCCGGGTCGCGGCCCAGCAGGACGGCGGACCAGACCGAGCTGGCCAGCACCGTCACTGCCAGGACAATTCGGGCCGGCCAGTACGCCCGGCCGCGCCACAACTCGACGGCGCCGATGCCCACCAGGGCAGCGACCGCTGGAGCAAGCGACACGGCATAGTACG
>NZ_JBFRFD010000088.1:0-9135 GCF_052114645.1 Arthrobacter sp. 2YAF22_2 | reverse complement strand
GCCTCGGCGGCGTCCAGGGCGTCCTGGATGCTGACCGCCGGGGCCCCCTTGGAAAAATCAGCATCCGGAAAGTCCAGGTGGGTGTGGTTGTCCATGACCGGGACGGGCAGTGGCTCCGGCGCCGGCGGATACGGCTTTCGGCCGGACGAAGCGCTCCCGGCCTCCCCGCTGCCGATTGCGCGGAAAGGAGCGGGAGTCAGCGGATTGCACATCCTTTTAGCCTAGCGGCGGCCCGGGCGCAGAATTACCCGGAACTCTCTATATGCTTCGTCAGTTGTGTTAGTACGCTGATAGCAAAGACAGGCGTGAACCAGATGCGGGTCCGGGCATAGGTTGCCGCTCCGCCCGGGCCGCACCAGGGCTGAAAGGCTGCCGATGGACTACCACCGAAGCACCTCTGTAGACGAAGCGCTGCCAGAGCCGCAGGGCTATGCCCGTGCGTCCGCCGCGGCCGGTCCCGCGCCCATGGAGGCCGAGGCCTTCCACGCCGCCAGCGAACGCATCCTGCGCGCCATTAACACCGTGATCGACGGCAAGGCCGACGCCGCCAAGCTGGCCTTGACGGTCCTGCTCGCCCAGGGGCATTTGCTCCTTGAGGACGTCCCGGGGGTGGGCAAGACCCTGCTGGCGAAGACCCTGGCCCGGACCATCGACTGCACGGTCAGCCGAATCCAGTTCACTCCGGATCTGCTGCCCTCCGACGTCACCGGCGTCTCGATCTACAACCAGGCGTCCCGGACGTTTGAGTTCCGGCCCGGCGCGGTGTTCGCCAACATCGTGATCGGCGACGAGATCAACCGCGCTTCCGCCAAGACACAATCGGCGCTGCTCGAATGCATGGAGGAACACCAGGTCACGGTGGACGGAAAATCCTACAAACTGGACGAACCTTTCATGGTGGTGGCGACCCAGAACCCGATCGAGATGGAGGGCACCTACCCGCTGCCGGAGGCGCAGCGCGACCGCTTCATGGCCCGCATCTCGATGGGCTATCCCGACCACGAGGCCGAACTGGAGATGCTCGAGACACACCAGGCCACGTCCCCGCTGACGCGGGTCACGGCGGTCGTCACCGCGGACGAGGTCGCGTCCATGATCGCCGCCGTCCAGCAGGTGTATGTGTCCCAATCGATCAAGGAATATACGGTGTCCCTGGGCCGCGCCACGCGGGAGAGCGCCATGCTCCGGCTGGGCGCCAGCCCCCGTTCCATGCTGCAGTTGCTGCGGGCTGCCAAGGCCACCGCCGCCCTGGAGGGCCGGGACTTCGTGCTGCCGGACGACGTCGTGAGCGTCGCCGAAGCGGTCCTGGCGCACCGGATCATCCTGGACCGTAAGGCGGCCAGCACCGGCGAGACCCCGCAGAGCGTCATCCGGGCCATCCTGGCGAAGGTGCCGGTTGGCCAGGAGTCGTCCCCAGCGCTGTTCCGGGGCGCCAGGGACAACGGCCGCGGCAGGGCCGCCGCCCAGCAGTCCGGCCGCCCCGCCGGCCGTTAAGAGCTGAGGCAGCCGTGGCGTTGCTGGATCGGTTCCCGAAGCACATATTCAGCTCACGCGGCTGGGGCCTGCTGGGGGCAGGTGTCCTGTCCCTGCTGGCCGCCCAGGTGCTCGGCCGCCGCGACCTGCTGGCCCTGGCCCTCTTGTTGCTGGTTCTGCCACTGTTGTCGCTGGCCGGGACGAGGCTGCTCAAGCCCCGGTTCCGGGTCTACCGCGAGTTCAACCCGTCGCCGGTCGAGACTTTAGCCACGACGACCGTCCGGCTCGCGGTGGCTCGCACCGGCCCGGGCTCCGGGCATGCCCTCATGGACGAGCAACTCCCCTCCCGCTTCGGGCAGTCCCCGGTCTTCCGCTTCCCGGCGCGGACCGCCGTCGCCGGGTCCAGCCGCTACGAGTACCAGCTCCGGAGCGCAAAACGCGGCCAGTTCCTGATCGGACCGGTCATGGCCGAATTCAGCGATCCCTTCGGCCTCGCCGTCCACCGCCACGCGATCGACGGCGGTGACGTCCTCACCGTGACCCCAGCGGCCGTCGAACTTCCCGTGACCGGGCTGGCGGGCGCCCGCGGCCACGACGGCGTCACCGCCACCCGGATCCGCGCCAACCCCAGCGACGACGACGTTATGACCCGCGAGTACCGGAACGGCGACCCGATGCGGCGCGTGCACTGGGCTGCGACGGCCCGCCACGGTTCCCTCATGGTGCGACAGGAAGAATCCGTCACGACGCCGGAAGCCACGATCATCCTGGACCAGCGGTTCCTCGCGTACTCCTCCGGCGCCGGCTACGTCTCCGGCGCCGACGCGGCCGACGGGTACGAACTGGTCAGCAGCGACACGTTTGAATGGGCCGTCACCGCCGCCATGTCCATCAGCGCCCACCTGGGCGAACGGAACTATGCCCTGCGCTGCCTGGATACTGAGGGCGAGCCGGCCTTCCTGAATTCGCCCTCGGCGCCCGAGCCGGAGGCCGACGAATATGTCGGGGCAGGCGGCCTGCAGTCCATCGCGGAGAGCCTCGCCGCGATCCAGCTGACCGGACTCCGCCGCCCGTCGGCCGATGCCGGGCCGCAGCCCTTCGACGACCGGCTGATGGACAAGCTGTCCGCGCACCGGCTGCGCGGACCCATCCTCGCGATCCTGGGCCGGCTGTCCCCGGCCGAGGCGCAGTCTCTCGCCCCGGCGGCTGGCTTCGGCGCGAATGCTTTCGCCCTCGTGGTCACCGACCGCACGGCTGACGCCGGGCCGGTCCTGGAAATCCTGCGCCGCGGCGGTTGGCACGCCGTTGCCGTCTCCGCCGCAACGCCACTGCCGGCCGCTTGGTCAGCCTTCGACCAGGGCGGGACCCCGGCGCTCTCGGCCGCCGCCGACGTCCGGCGCGGTGCTGGAGGCCGGCGATGACGTTGGCCCCGCAGCGCAGCACAGCCCATGGGGCGTCGGGACCCGACGCCGGAAGGCCTCCAGGAGACCCGCGCGGAGGAGCCGGCCGGCCGAACCTGGCCGGCGTCGAACCGTGGGCCATGGGGCTGGCCGTCACGGTGGGTGTGGCGGGGGCGGCGCTGGGACTCAACGGCGTGCTGCGCGGCTGGGCGTGGTACCCGGCGGTGCTCACCACGGTTATCGCCGTCGCGATGACCATGGCGGCACTCCGCGCGCTGCGGCTGCGCGGCGTTCTGGTCGGTGCCGGGGGCTTCGCGGCGCTGGCGCTGGTCCTGACATTCACCTTCTTCCGGCAGCACAGCATCGCCGGTTTCATCCCCTCCGGCGACACCTTGGACCAGATCCAGCGGTACCTGCGGCGGGCCAGCGAAACCGTGCTGGCCGAGACCACCCCGGTGGCGCCGAACGCCGGCATCGTGCTGCTGATCTGCGCGGTGCTGGGCCTGCTGGTGATCCTGGTCGACGCCCTGTGCGTTCCGCTCGACATGCCGGCGACCAGCGGGCTCGGGATCCTGGCCATCCTGGTGGTACCGGCCATGATCAAGCCGCAGAGCGTCGGYTGGTTGGGCTTCACCGGTGCCGCGCTTGGCTTTTTGATGATCCTGGCCTGCAGCCACTGGTTCCACCCGGGCTCGGGGACCCGGACGGATACCGCGCCGAGCCCGGGGCAGCTTAAACGCGCCGCCGTGACCGGGGCCATGGCGCTGGCCCTCACGCTCCTTCTCCAGCTGGTGGTCCCCGGATTCGACCAGGGCACCTTCCCCCAGGGCTCGCGGCTGAATCCCTGGGGCACGTCTAACGGCCTGAACCCGATGATCAGCCTGGGCAACAGCCTGCGCAGCCCCGCCGGAACCGGCCGGATCACCTACGCCACGAACGCGGCGGCGGCGCCCTACCTGCGCTCCGTCACCGTGGACAGCTTCGACGGCGATACATGGGCACCGGATGACCGGGACGCCAGCCGCCAGACGGGCACCGGACGGATAGACTCCGGACTCGCCTCCACCTTCGCGGAGCAGGTCCAGGTGGTCACGGCAGTGGACGCCGGCCAGTTCACCAGCCCGTACCTGCCGGTCCCCTACGCGCCCGAGGCAGTCAGCGGCCTGACCGGCCGGTGGAGCTGGGATCCAGCCACGCTGAGCATCAAGGGGGTGGACGTGAACTCCCGCAACCAGCAGTACGTGGTGACGTCGGTGGCGCCGAAGCTGACTCCTACGGTGCTGGCGCAGTCCGCGGACCAGGTGCGCGGCATTCCGGACACGTTCACGCGGATCCCGGCCAACGTTCCCCAGATTGTGCGGCAGACGGCCGATAGCGTCACGGCGGGCAGCAAGACCAGCTACGCCAAGGCGATGGCGATCCAGACCTACCTCCGCTCCACGGCGTTCAGCTACTCGCTCCAGTCCCCCGTCCAGGGCGGCTATGACGGCAATGGCCTTTCCGTGCTGGCCGACTTCCTGACGCAAAAGAGCGGCTACTGCATCCACTTCGCCTCCGCCATGGCCGTCATGGCCCGCGTGGAAGGGATCCCGAGCCGGATCGCCGTCGGCTACGCGCCGGGTCACGTCACAGGCGCCACTGTGTCGATTCCCGGCCGGGGGGCGCTGCCCGAGTACGCGGTCGACGCCCGTGACGCCCATGCCTGGCCGGAACTCTACTTCCAGGGCGTCGGCTGGGTGGCTTTCGAACCGACCCCGTCCCGCGGTGTGGTGCCGGCCTACGCCACCGAACCCGCGGCGCCCAGCGGCGCCAGCACCAACGAGAACAACGACGGGCTGGTCCCCACAAACGACCCTAAGCCCAGCGCGACTCCCGCGCCGTCCGTTGTGCCGCTGCCCAGCACCGGCGGTGAGGCCGGCTCCGGCTCCCGCTATCTCCCGGCGCTCTACGGCGTCGGCGGTCTCCTCCTGATGATGCTGCTGCTGGCAACCCCGGCACTGGCCCGCGAAGGCATCCACCGCCGCCGGCTAAAAGCGTCCGGGGCTGCCGGCCCCGGGAGCGCGGCGCCGGCGTGGGCCGAGCTGCAGGACCTGGCCACGGATTACGGCGTTCCGCCGCGCAACAGCGAAACGCCGCGGCACTTCGCCGGGCGGCTGAGCGGGTCGCCGGCGCTGGGCGAGCCCGGCGGTCTGGACGCACCGGCCCACGACGCTGTGGGGTCGCTGACCAGAGACTTCGAACACCAAGAATATGGCCGTCCCGGCGCCGGGACTCGCACCGACGACTCACCCGCGGACCGGATCGCACTGGTCCGCGAGACCCTGCAGGCCAACGCTTCGTGGTGGACCCGGCTGCGCGCCGCCTGGCTGCCACCCTCGCTCATCGCCCGCTGGCGGGGCCGGGCGTCGACGCCGCTACGGGCGGTGTCCGCTCCGGCGAAGACCGCCCGGCACGGCGCCGCGGAGTCATGGCCCCGGCTCCGCGACGCCGTGCGCAGGCTGCGCCGCGGCTAGCCGGCGTACGGATCGGCGATGCCGATGTACTGGGTGTAGAGGTATTCCTCGATGCCCTCGAGGCCGCCTTCGCGTCCCAGACCGGACTGCTTGACGCCGCCGAACGGGGCCGCCGCGTTGGACACGACGCCGGCGTTGAGTCCGAGCATGCCGGTTTCGAGGCGTTCACCCATCCGGATGCCCCGGTTCAGGTCCTTAGTAAAGACGTAGGCCACCAGGCCGTACTCGGTGTTGTTGGCGAGCCGGACCGCCTCGTCCTCGGAGTCGAAGGTGGTGATTGGGGCGACGGGCCCGAAAATCTCCTCGGCCAGGATCCGGGTGCCCTCGGTGACGCCGGTGAGGATCGTGGGCTGGTAGAAGTAGCCGGGTCCTTCGACGGGGGCGCCACCCAAGACCGCGACCGCGCCCGCGGAAACCGCGTCGGCGACGAGTTCGTGAACCTTGTCGCGGCTCTTGGCGTCGATCAAGGGCCCGAGTTTGGAGTCGGCCTCGGTTCCACGCGCGGTGGTCATTTCCGCCATTTTCGCGGCGAACTTCTCCGCGAATTCGTCGGCGACGGACTCGTGCACGATGAACCGGTTGGCGGCGGTGCACGCCTCGCCCATGTTCCGCAGCTTCGCCAGCATCGCCCCGGCCACGGCGGCGTCGATGTCGGCATCCTCGAACACCACGAACGGGGCGTTGCCGCCGAGTTCCATCGAGGTCCGCAGCACCGTCTCAGACGCGTCTGCGAGCAGACGCCGGCCCACCTCGGTGGAACCGGTGAAGGAGAGCTTGCGGAGCCGGACATCCTTGATCAGCGGGCCGGTCGTGGCGCCGGCCGTGGAGGTGGGGATTACGTTCAGCACGCCGGCGGGCAGGCCTGCCTCCAACATGACGGCGGCAAAGAGTTGCGAGGTCAGCGGCGTAAGGTTCGCGGACTTAAGGACCATGGTGCAGCCCGCGGCGACGGCCGGGGCGATCTTGCGGGTCGCCATCGCCAACGGGAAGTTCCATGGCGTAATCAGCAGGCACGGCCCCACCGGCTTCTTGGTCACCAGCAGCCGGGACTTCCCGTCCGGGGACACCGAGTAACGGCCGAACGCGCGGACGGCTTCCTCGGAGAACCAGCGCAGGAACTCGGCACCGTAGGTGACCTCACCGCGGGCCTCGGCCAGCGGCTTGCCCATCTCGAGGGTCATCAGCAGCGCGAAGTCATCGGCCCGTTCGGTGACGAGGTCGAAGGCGCGGCGCAGGATTTCGCCGCGCTCCCGCGGCGGGACCTTGGCCCAGGATTCCTGCGCTGCGGCCGCCGCGTCCAGGGCGGCGGCGCCGTCCTCGGGACCGGCGTCGGCGATGCTCAACAGCACCTTGCCGGTGGCGGGATCCTCGACGTCGAAGGTCTTGCCGGACACGGCCGGACGCCACTGTCCGTCAATCAGCAGGCCTGTCGGCACGGAGGCCAGCAGAGCAGCCTCACGCTCCGCGGTCACGGTGGGCTGGGCAGTTACGGTCACAACGACTCCCTCGTCAGCAATGGGGTGGAACGCTTCGGATCGCCCCGCACCGGTGCGCTGCGGGGCTGCCTTTATGCCACGGTACTGCCGGCTTCTGCGGGGTGTCTACGCCTGCCCGCACTAGGCTCTGCTGGTTTCGCTGTGCAGCTGCAYAAGCGTAAGCATGGTGTCCGTACCCGGCCCGCTGGCCGGGCCGAAGCCCGGGGCGGACCGGGTGCGGCCGTTGGCTCAGCGAGCCGCGAGGACTGCCGAATAGAGTTCCCGTTTGCTGACCCGGGCGTCGTCGGCGACGGCGGCAACGGCTTCCTTCAGCCGGATGCCCTGGGCGATCAGCGCGTTCACGGCGGCGACCTGGTCCTCCGGTTTGCCCGGCTCCCGTTCCGGCGCGCCGCCCACGACGACGACGATCTCGCCGCGGACCTCGTTGGTTTCGGCCCACTCAAGAAGCTCGTGCAGGGTCCCGCGGATGACCTCTTCGTAGGTTTTGGTGAGCTCCCGGCAGACTGCCGCGCGGCGGTCGGCGCCGAAGCGCTCATGCAACGCGCGAAGCATCGGCTCCAGCCGGTGGGGCGCCTCGAAGAACACCATGGTGCGCCGTTCGGCGTCGAGGTCGGCGAGCCGCGAACTCCGCTCCCCCGCCTTCCGCGGCAGGAAGCCCTCGAAACAAAAGCGGTCCGTCGGCAACCCGGAGAGGGCGAGCGCGGTCAGCACGGCCGAGGGACCGGGCGCGGCGGTGACCGTGAGCCCGGCGGCGACGGCTCCTTCCACCAGCCGGAAGCCCGGATCCGAGACCGACGGCATGCCGGCGTCGGTCACCATCACCAGCGTCTTACCGGACCGCACTTGGTCCAGGAGCTCGCCGGTCTTCGCCGCCTCGTTGTGCTCGTGGTAGCTGATCACCCGGCCGGCCACGGCAATGCCGAGGCTCTGCACCAGTCGGTGCAGCCGCCGGGTGTCCTCGGCGGCGACGATATCGGCGGTGGTCAGCAGTTCGACCAGCCGGGCCGAGGCGTCGCCGACGTTGCCGATCGGTGTCGCGGCCAGCACGATCCGGCCCGGACCGGATGCCGTCCCTGCTGCCGGAACGGCGTCGGCGGCGGCAGGAGGCAACGACGTGCCTTGGGAAATGCTTTGCTCGGGATCCACACCCCCAGCCTACTGCCGGCGGGCGGCGCGCGGGACCCGGGATCCCGTCCGCGAAAGGTAGCATGGGCAACGTGACGCAGACCCCCATGCGGCCTGCCGAGGCCGGTTCAACCACGTCGGTGCGCGCCGACGACCGCCCGGACAGCATCCGCCACGACGCCGGCGGCGCCGGCACCGGCCGCAATCTCGAGGGGCACCGCTGGGTCAGCCGGCCTGCCGAGGCGTTCACCCGTCAAGCCCTCACCGAGCGGCTGATCGGCAACATCCGCAGCTGGCGGGACTTTCCACCCTCGCTGCGCCTGTGGTTCTGGCTGATCCCGGCCTTGACCGCGGTGCTCGGCGGGATCCTGCGCTTCGTCCGACTGGACACCCCGCACAACCTGGTCTTCGATGAGACCTACTACGTCAAGGACGCGTACTCCCTCCTGGTCAGCGGCTACGAGCGCGCGTGGCCGGACAAGGCCAACGATTCCTTCATCGCGGGAAATCCCGGGGTGCTGCTGGACAGCCCGGAGTACGTGGTCCACCCGCCGGTGGGCAAGTGGATGATCGCCGCGGGCATGTGGTTGTTCGGGCCGGAGAGCTCCTTCGGCTGGCGTTTCAGTGCCGCGCTGATCGGCACCCTTTCGATCTTCCTGCTCGCCCTGATCGCGCAGAAGCTGTTCCGCTCGCTCACGCTGGGCGCCGTGGCCGGCGTGCTGCTGGCGGTGGACGGCCACCACCTCGTCATGTCGCGCACCTCGCTGCTGGACATCTTCCTGATGTTCTGGATCCTGGCCGCCTTCGGTGCCCTGCTGATGGACCGCGACGACGGCCGGCGCCGGCTGGCGGTGCGGCTCGGCCAGCAGGCCGCGGCCTCCCCCGGCGGCGTTCCGTCGCGCCTGCAGCTGGCCGCCGGCCCGTGGCTGGGAGTCCGCTGGTGGCGGCTGGCCGCGGGGGGATGCCTCGGGCTGGCGGTCGGCACGAAATGGTCAGCGCTGTTCTTCCTGGCCGGCTTCGGGCTCTTAACCGTCCTCTGGGACCTCAGTGCGCGGCGGATCGCCGGAGTCCACGGCTGGATCACCGGCGGCATCCTCAAGGACGGCATCGCCGCCTTCCTGAGCATCG
>NZ_JBFRFD010000087.1:0-9169 GCF_052114645.1 Arthrobacter sp. 2YAF22_2 | reverse complement strand
GGCCTGCCGAAGGCGCCCGCGCCGCTGCGCAACGACGAACTCACGCACCACATGCAGGCGGAGTTCGACGGCCAAACGGTGGCCCGGGACGAATTCAGCACCCTGATCAACCACCTGGCCGGCGTCCACCCCAGCCGCTACCGGCAGCTGCTCGACGGAATCGACGGCGTCGTGTGGCGCAACGTCGAGACCATCACAGAGCAGGCCGTGGCACTGCGCTTCGTAGTGCTGGCGGACCGGCTGTACGACAAGGACGTCCCGATCCTGGCCAGCGGCGTACCGTTCGACCAGCTCTTCACCGAAGAAATGATGACCGGCGGCTACATGAAGAAGTACTTCCGCGCCGTGTCCCGGCTCACCGCCCTGGCCCGGGAAGGCCAGAACCACGAGCCGTCCTAACCCCCGCGTTGGTCCTTAAATGACAGAGGTGCCGGCGCCGCCTCTCGGCGGGACCGGCACCTCGCTGACGTACCTGGGTCAGAGGCCCTGCTGCCGGGGTTCCCCGGCGACGGGTGACTCTTCCGCGACGTGCGGCTCGGCGACGGTGGCCGTTTCCGGCTGGCCGCCCGCGTTGTCCACGAAGTCGGAGGCGCCCCGCTGAACGGAATCGACCTTGTCGGCGTACTTTCCGCCGGTCTTCGAATCGACGAAATCACCCGCCTTCTCGATCCCGTCCTTGATGGCTTGTTCGTTGCCATCAATCAGATGCTGAGCCTTGCCCTTTAGATCGTCAAGCAATCCCACGGGCACCTCCCTTCTGTCGCGGAGCCAGATCGCTCCTAGCCCTTCGATCCTAATCGCCGGGCTGGAGGGTGCCAAGGGTCTACGCCCAGAGGAGAACGACCCTGGTCGGTGCAGGCCCGCGCCGGGCAGCAAAAAAAGCAGCCCCGGGGGAGCTGCTTTCATGGTGGGCGATACTGGGATCGAACCAGTGACCTCTTCCGTGTCAGGGAAGCGCGCTACCGCTGCGCCAATCGCCCGCAACCGGAAGGATCCGGAGTGGAGTTGTGTGAATCTCGAAACAGAGAGCGGACGACGAGATTCGAACTCGCGACATCCACCTTGGCAAGGTGGTGCTCTACCAGCTGAGCTACGTCCGCATTTTTAGTCCGTTCCGGCGGGGCCGGCGGTACTGGATAAAGCAAGTTGCCTTGCCTTGGTGGGCGATACTGGGATCGAACCAGTGACCTCTTCCGTGTCAGGGAAGCGCGCTACCGCTGCGCCAATCGCCCCTTCGCATCCGGTCGGAACCGGAAAACCAGGGTTTTCACCGAGGTGGGTACGGGATTCGAACCCGTGTATACGGCTTTGCAGGCCGCTGCCTCGCCTCTCGGCCAACCCACCGTGTAGCCAAAGTTCCTAAGAGCCGTGGCTGTGACAGTGTCCTGCGAGCGGACGACGAGATTCGAACTCGCGACATCCACCTTGGCAAGGTGGTGCTCTACCAGCTGAGCTACGTCCGCAGTGTTGCCTGCGATTCAGTGCCGTTATCGGCAATTCCTCGCGTTCCAACGAGTAAGAACTCTATAGGAGGTTCAGGCAATCCACAAATCGAAAGGCGGTCCGTGCCGCGGTACCCCCGCCCTTCCCTGCAATCTAGCGGATTTTCCTAATTACATGCATGTAATTCACCGGTCCGGGTCCAGGCGCCCGGCCGGGCGTCCGACGCCGGCGGTGCTGCCTTGTGTACGATGCCGGACGGCGCTGCTTTAACTCCGACGGCGGCCGCGACTAGGGCGGCGACGCCGACGGCGACGGCGACGGGCCGGAGTGGGTCGGCGGAAGGCGCGAGCGTTGCCGGGCGCGCCACTCCGTCGATTTTGCCGACGATGGCCGCCAAGCCGGCCCGCGTTGCGGCCACCTTCGTCCATTGGACGCAGCGCGGAGGAGCGCATTGAGCGGCCCGGCCGGCGTCGAGCCCACCGATTTCGAATTTCCGCCGGGGTGGGCTAGCATTCAATGGCACCGGGGCGATTGGCGCAGTGGTAGCGCGCTTCGTTCACACCGAAGAGGTCACTGGTTCGAACCCAGTATCGCCCACCTGGAAAATGGTCCGTTCCGCTCACAGAGCGGGGCGGGCCATTTTGCTTTCCTCCAGTGTCCGACCCCTGTGAAAGAGTCTTTCTATGACCGCTCCACTCCTTGCCCACGCCACCGAATACGGCCGGATGTATGCCCGCTCCACGTCTGAGCAGTTCTCCGTCCCGTCGATCACCACCGTGATCGGCCAGCAACCCCACGGCCTGGACGGCTGGTTCGGCTACATGGGTGCCAGCAGCCTGGCCGCGGATCCGTCCTTGCCCGCCATCCTGGGGAGCCCGGCCAAGGTCCGGCAGGCGGTCAGCCGTGCGGCCAAGGCGGCCGAGACGCACCGGGACGACGCCGCCAAGCGCGGCGACCGCGTGCACAACTATTGCGAGCAGGTGGCCCTCCGCGCCCTCGGCCGCCCGCACCTGATGAAGGAAACCCGGGAGGCGCTGGCGGCCAACGGCGAGGAAGCCTTCGCCGCCCGGTTTGACGAGTGGTGGGAGCTTTTCCAGGTGGAGCCGATTGCTCCCGAGATCACGGTGTGGAACAAGACGGTGGGCTACGCAGGAACCCTTGACCTGGTGGCCCGGATCAACGGCCGGACCTGCCTCATCGACTATAAGACCAAGGGCACCAGCCGCGACGGCACCGTCAAGCCGCTCGATGCCAAGGTGGTCATGCAGTTGGTGGCCGGGATGAAAGCCGAGGAAAGCCTGGTGGACCCGGTGGCGGGGGAGTGGGAAGCCTGGCAGCACGGTGAATCCCCGATGCTGCTCGCCGTGGCGATCGGCGAGACGGAAGTCCGGCCGCAGCGGGCCAACCCGGAGGTGCTCAAGCACCACTGGTGGAAGTTMTGCGCGCTGCGCCGTGTCTGGGAGATGTCCGCCGACTCGCTGGCCGCCGGAACCGCGCTGTTGCCGATCGCACCGCCGGTTGCCCGCTAGGCAGCACCTGCCACGGCAGGACCACCGCCGGATTTCTGCCACTAAACTGGATGGAATCCTGTAGCCGCCCACCGTGAGGACCGATTTGCCATGGCCATTTTGAATATCCGCATCATCGGGGACCCTGTGCTGCGCACAGTTGCGGATCCCGTGACGGAATTCGGGCCGGAGCTCGAAAAGCTCGTTGCCGACATGACCGAAACCATGGAGGACGTTGAGGGCGCCGGCCTGGCCGGGCCCCAGGTCGGGATCAGCCAGCGCGTCTTCACGTACCGGATTCGCGGGGTCGAAGGGCACATCATCAACCCGGTGCTGGAAAACAGCGAGGACTTCCAACCGGACGAGGTGGAAGGCTGCCTGTCCATCCCCGGTCTGGGTTTCCCGGTCCGCCGGCGCCGTACCACCCGCGTCACCGGCGTCGACCTGCACGGCAACCCGGTGGTGCTGGAAGGTGAGGGCATGCTCGCCCGCGTCTTCCAGCACGAGACCGACCACCTCGACGGGATCCTGTTCACCGACCGGCTCGAAGGCGAGGACCGCAAAGCCGCCCTGCGGGCCATCCGCAACGCCAACTATGACGCCATCACAGAGCAGACGACGGCGAAGCGGGCCAAAACCGTCGGCTCCAGCTTCGGCGCGGGTTCCTCTTTCGGAACCGGCCAGTGAGGGTCCTCTTCGCGGGAACCCCGGCCGTCGCCGTGCCCTCGCTGGACGCGCTCGTCGCAGCCGGCTTCGACGTCGTCGCTGTCCTGACCCGGCCGGACGCCCCGCTGGGCCGCAAGCGGGTGCTCACGCCGTCGCCGGTGGCCGTCCGCGCCGCGGAGCTCGGCATCGAGGTCATCCACGCCGCCAAGGTCGACGCCGCGGTGACCGCCAGGATCCAGGCTGCCGCGCCCGACGTGGCCGCCATCGTCGCCTACGGCGGGCTCATTCCGCGCGCGGCCCTCGAGTTGCCCCGGCACGGCTGGATCAACCTGCACTTTTCCTTGCTTCCGGCCTGGCGCGGTGCGGCGCCCGTGCAGCGCGCGCTCATCGCCGGGGACGACCTGACCGGCGCGGTGACCTTCCGGCTCGAAGAGGGCCTGGACACCGGACCGGTGTTCGGCACCCTGACTGAGGCCATCCGGCCGGCGGATACCGCCGGCGAACTGCTGGAGCGCCTGTCGCACAGCGGCGCGGTGCTGCTGACCCAGACCCTCTCCGCCGTCGACGCCGGCCGGGCCACGGCCGTCCCGCAGCAGGGTGACATCAGCCTTGCCCCCAAGCTGACGCTCGAGGAGGGCCGGTTGGACTGGCAGCAGCCGGCCCTCGCGATTGGACGCAGGTCCCGCGGTGTCACGCCGGAACCCGGCGCCTGGACCACCCTGCTGGGGCAGCGCGTCAAGCTCGAACCGGTGCTGCTGCGGCCGGGTGCCTCGGCCCTCCGCCCGGGGCACCTGGCTCTGGACGGGAAGGCTGTCCTGGTCGGGACCGGTTCGCACCCCGTGGAGCTCACCCGGGTCCAGCCGTCGGGCAAGAAAATGATGACCGCCGCCGATTGGGCGCGCGGACAGGCAACCCTTGAAAGCGTGGTCTTCGAATGAGCGAATCCGGAACAAGCGGCAGCGGCCGCGGACAGGGCCGCCAGTCCGGCGGCCAAGGCTCCGGCGGCCAGGGGCCCCGGGCCGGCGTCAGGCGGAACGCCCAGGGACGCGAACGGAACCGCGGCCCGCAGCGCGGCTTCACCGAAAACGCCCCCTCCCAGCGCACCAGGCGCGCCGACCCGGCCCGTCTGGTTGCCTTCGAAGTGCTTCGCTCGGTGGCCGCCGAGGACGCGTACGCCAACCTGGTGCTGCCGGCCCGGATCCGGCACCACGGACTGGACAAGCGCGACGCCGGTTTCGCCACCGAACTCAGCTACGGCGCGCTCCGCGGCCAGGGCACCTACGACGCCGTGCTGGCCCGCTGCGTCGACCGCCCGCTGGACCAGCTGGACCCGGCCGTCCTCGACGCGCTCCGGATCGGCACCCATCAGCTGCTGGCCATGCGGGTCCCGGCGCACGCCGCCCTCGACGAGACAGTGGGCCTGGCCCGCGCCGTGATCGGTGCCGGCCCGTCCGGACTGATCAACGCCGTGCTCCGCAAGGTTTCCGCGCACACCCTGGACGAGTGGCTTGAACTGCTGCTCAGCGACGAACCGGACGAGACCAAGGTGGCCTCGGTCCGCTACGCCCACCCCGAGTGGATCGTGCGCGCCTTCCGGCAGTCCCTCGTGGCGCACGGACGCCCGGTCACGGAAGTCAACGAACTCCTGGAGGCAGACAACGCCGCTCCCGTGGTGAACCTCGTGGCGCTGCCCGGCCTCGGCAGCCTGGCTGAAGCGCTGGAAAGCGGCGCCACCCCGGGCGAGCTGGTCGAAGGATCGGCGCTCTCCAGCGGCGGCGACCTCGGCCGGCTCGGCTCCGTCCGCGACGGCAGCACCCGGGTCCAGGACGTCGGCTCCCAGCTGGTGGCGCGCGCCCTCGCAGCCGTGGACCTTCGCCCGAACGGTTCGGCAAACGCCGTACCGGAAAACGGCGCCGACGGCGAACGCTGGCTGGATCTCTGCGCCGGACCAGGCGGCAAAGCCGCTCTGCTCGGCGCCCTCGCCCGGCAGCAGGGCGCTACCCTGCTCGCCAACGAGCCCGCGCCGCACCGCGCGAAACTCGTCCGCCAGGCCCTGGCCGCCGTCCCGCACGAGGTCTGGCACGTTCGCACCGGCGACGGCCGAGAGGTCGGAACCGAAATGGCGGAGAGCTTCGACCGGGTGCTCGTGGACGTTCCCTGCACCGGGCTGGGCGCCCTGCGCCGTCGTCCGGAGTCGCGCTGGCGGCGCACCCCCAAGGACCTGGTGGACCTGGGCCCGCTGCAGCGGGAGCTGCTGCGGTCCGCCCTGGACGCGGTCAAGCCCGGCGGTGTCGTGGCGTACGTGACGTGCTCCCCGCACCCGGCCGAGACGACCGCCGTCGTGAGCGACGCGCTGCGCAAGCGCGACGACCTTGAGCTGCTCGACGCCGGCGCCGCCCTGGACCGGGTGAGCCTCACCGGCCACCTCGAGGCCGGCCACGAGCTCACCGCGCAGCTCTGGCCGCACCGGCACCGCACGGATGCCATGTTCCTGGCGCTCATCCACAAGAAAGCCTGAGCCCCGGGCCATACTGGCACCAGCTACCTGACCTACCGACCAGCGAAACGAAGAGGAAATCCATGGCCCAGTGCTGCATCCACCCGAGCATTCTTTCGGCGGACTTCGCAAACCTCCAGTCCGAGCTTCACAGGATCAGCACCGCGGACGCCGTGCACGTGGACGTGATGGACAACCACTTCGTGCCCAACCTCTCGCTCGGGCTCCCCGTGGTCCGGCGGCTGCAGGAAGTCAGCCCGGTCCCGCTCGACGCACACCTCATGATTGAGCACGCCGACCGGTGGGCTCCCGCCTACGCCGACGCCGGTGTGGCCTCGGTGACGTTCCACGCCGAAGCATCGGTCGCGCCGGTGAAGCTGGCCCGGGACTTGCGCGACCGTGGCGCCAAGGCGGGCCTGGCGCTCCGGCCCGGCAGCGCGGTAGAGCCGTTCCTCGACATGCTCGAGGAACTGGACATGATCCTGATCATGACGGTGGAACCCGGCTTCGGCGGCCAGGAGTTCCTGGACCTCACCCTGCCCAAGATCCGCCGGGCACGGGCGGCGATAGACGCCTCTGGACTGGACATCAAGCTACAGGTGGACGGCGGCATCACCGAGGAGACCATCTGGCGCGCCGCCGAGGCCGGGGCGGACGTCTTCGTGGCAGGGTCCGCGGTGTACGGCGCCGATGACCCGGCGGACGCGATCGGCCGGCTGCGGGCCGCGGCCGGCCGGTAGCCTTCGGGCGGCGGYCGGCTGTCTAAGCCGCCATCCCGAGTCCGTACGCGCAACATGACGAAACTTGAACCGTCGTGATCGCGGGAATAGCCGAACGGCTGAGCAGGTTGTGTCAGAATAGCTACACACATACGTGCTCCGGGGTCGGTGTAAGTCCGAACCGGCGGTTATAGTCCGCGACCCGCGAGCCGGCAGCTTCCCCTGGAAGGCTGACGGCGGACGGTTGAACCGGTGGAATTCCGGTACCGACAGTTAAAGTCTGGATGAGAGAAGCACGTACAGCTGTTACTGCGGTGGCCTAAGGGCGCCGCGGAAGTGCGCTGTCGTATACCCCCGGAGCCATCGCGGTTCTGAGGGAAGGAACGACACACATATGAACCCTTTGCGATGGCTCTTCGCCAATACCGCGGTCCTGCGGGACCGGGCGGACAGCAAATGAGCGCCCAGATGGCGGCCGCGGGGCCGCAGAAGTACGACGGACCGGTCAGCGGGGCGGCCGGCCCCCGGGCAGACGACGCCGACGCCGCCTTCAGCGCCGCCGAGACGGCCGCCATGGACACCGCCCTCGCCGCAGCAACCCGGGGCCCGCGGGGCGCTAACCCCCTGGTGGGCGCCGTCGTCATCGGCAGCGACGGCAGACCCCTCGTGACCGGCTACCACCGCGGTGCCGGCACCCCCCATGCCGAGGTCGACGCGATCTCGGAGGCCGCGGCCGCCGGAGTGGACCTCAACGGCACCACCATGGTGGTCTCGCTGGAGCCCTGCAACCACCGCGGCCGCACGGGCCCGTGCGCCCAGGCCATCATCGACGCCGGCATCGCCGCCGTCGTCTACGCCGTGGACGACCCGCACGATCCGGCCGCCGGGGGAGCGGCAACCCTGCGCGCCGCCGGAGTCCGGGTCCGCTCCGGGCTGGCCGCCGTCGACGCCCTGGACCTCAACCGGCGCTGGTTCGACGCCGTGGCCGCCAAACGGCCATTCGTCACCCTGCACATCGCGCAGACACTGGACAGCCGGATCGCGGCCAGCGACGGCACCAGCCAGTGGATCTCCAGCCCGGAGTCGCTGGCCGACAACCACGCGCTGCGCGGCCGGATCGACGCGATCCTGGTCGGCACCCAGACGGTCCTGGTGGACAACCCGCGGCTCACGGCCCGGAGCCCCGACGGCGAACCGGCCCAAAAGCAGCCGCTGCGGGCCGTCATGGGCCTGCGCGGGATCCCCGAGGGCGCCGCGGTCAACGGCGGCGACGGTAAGGTACTGCACCTGCCGACCCGGGAGCCCAGCGAGGCCCTGGACCGCCTGTTCGACGCCGGCGTCCGGCACCTGATGGTCGAGGGCGGCTCGCGGATCCTGAGCGCCTTCCTGACGGCCGGCCTTGTCGACGAGCTCATCGTCTACCTCGCCCCGACGCTGCTCGGCGCCGGCACGGCCGCCCTGGACGACCTCGGCATCGGCACCCTCGCCGACGCCCAGCAGTGGGACTGGGACGAGGCCACGGGCGGCGCCGTCCGCAGACTGGGCCGCGACCTGCGGCTGCACCTCCGTCCCGCCGCCGCGCCCCGCGCCACCGATACTTCATCCGATTCCACCCCGCGCAGCGACGCGGACACCGCCGCAGGAGGCTACTGATGTTTACCGGAATTATCGCCGAACAAGGGAAGGTGCTCTCCGTTGAGCGCGACGGCGACACCAGCGCCACGCTGCGCCTGCACGCCCCTGTCAGCACGGAGGGACTCGCCCTCGGCGGCTCGATCGCCGTCAACGGGGTCTGCCTGACCGCCACGGACATCGAGGGCACAGACTTCAGCGTCGACGTCATGGGCGAGACACTGGTCCGCAGCACCATCGGGGGCCTGGCCGCCGGCGATCCGGTCAACCTGGAACGCTGCGTCCCGGCCGGCGGCCGGCTCGACGGCCACGTCGTGCAGGGTCACGTCGACGGCGTCGGACACTTGCTGGAACGCCAGGCGCTCGGCAACTGGGACCGGCTGCGCTTCGGCGTGCCGCTCGCCTTGGCCCGCTACATTGCCGAGAAGGGCTCGATCGCCATCGACGGCGTCTCGCTGACCGTCACGGCCGTAAGCCCGGCCCCTGAACCGGCCCCGTGGTTCGAAGTCGGACTGATCCCCACCACGCTGGCCGAAACCGGCCTGGGCGCCAAAGCTGTGGGCGGGGCCGTCAACCTCGAGGTCGACGTGCTGGCCAAATATACCGAGCGCCTGCTCGCCTTTGTTCCCGCCGCACACGGTCAGGAGGCCGCATCATGAGCCGGCTGCAGGACCCGCAGGGACTCGCCGTGGACACGCCGGCCC
>NZ_JBFRFD010000086.1:0-9210 GCF_052114645.1 Arthrobacter sp. 2YAF22_2 | reverse complement strand
GCACTGTTCTCCATCGTGTTCACCGCTGTGATGACCTTCATCATTGCCTTCCCGATCCACAAGACGATGGGCTTCCGGGTCTCGCAGGAGCAGGAAGCCGTGGGTGTGGACCTCAGCCTGCACGCTGAGACGGCCTACGAGTTCGGCGTCGGCGGCCAGGGCGGAAGCTTCCAGCCGCTGCACGAGCTGATCACCGGCAAGCCGCAGGGCGACGCCGTGACCCCGGCGCCCGAAGCCATGAACGCCCAGTCCAACGGCAAGAAGACAGCAGCTGGCAAGGAGAGTGTGGGGGCATGAAACTGATCACAGCAATCGTCCGTCCGGAAAAGCTCGACGCCATCCGGGAAGGCCTGGAAGCCTACGGGGTGCAGGGCCTGACGGTCAGTGCGGCCAGCGGCTACGGCCGGCAGCGCGGCTACACCGAGGTGTACCGCGGGGCCGAGTACAACGTGGACCTGTTGCCCAAGATCCGGGTCGAGGTGCTCGCCACCGACGAGCAGGCGGACGACATCCTGGATGTCATCATCGCCAGCTCGAACACCGGCCGGGCCGGTGACGGAAAGGTCTGGACCGTGGATGTCTTCGAGGCCGTGCGGGTCCGCACCGGAGAACGCGGCGCGGCAGCCATCTAGGCTGCGGCCCTCCAGCCGCACCGCGCCAGCGGACCGCGAATGAGGGTTGCGACAGCGGGCCGGACACCTGAAGAGGTGGCCGGCCCGCTGTCGTGCGTCCGACGGCGGTGCCAAGCCGTGCGTCCGACGGCGGTGCCCGGCGTCGTTGTGTCCGCTACGTCGCCCAGCCCGCCGGACCGGCCGACCCGGCAGCGTATTCCTCCAGCGGCACGCTGTCCCGCGCCCAGGCCTTGAGCACGGGGTCAATGATGCGCCAGCAGTCCTCCGCCGTGTCGCCCCGCACGGACAGCAACGGGTCGCCGCTGAGTACTCCCTCCAGGACTTCACCGTAGGGGAGCAGGTCGGAGGCGCTCAGTTCTGCGTGCAGGGTGGCCCGGTCCAGGCTCAGCACGTCGCCGGGGCCGTTGACGTCGACGTCGAACTGCAGCGTGTCCGGGCCGAAGCCGATCCGCAGCTGGTTGGGGGAGTCCACGCCGGTGAAGCCCCGGGGCAGGTGCGGCGCCGGATGGAAGGTGACCACGGCCTCCTTGCGGGTGGCACTGAGCGCCTTGCCCGAGCGGAGCAGGAACGGCACGCCCTGCCAGCGCCAGTTGTCGATGCTCACCTGGACCTCGGCGAGGGTCTCGGTTTCCCGGGTTGGGTCCACGCCGGCTTCCTTGGCGTAGTCGGGGACCTTCCGGCCGTCGATGGTGCCAGCGGTATACCGTGCGCGCCGGGTGTTTTTGGCGTACGGCGCCTTGATACTGCTGGCGCGCAGGAGCGCGGCGACGGCGTCGCGGAGGTCCCGTTCGTCCACCGAGGCCGGCGGTTCGATCGCCATCAAGGCCATGACCTGCAGCAGGTGGCTCTGGATCATGTCCCGGAGGGCGCCGGCGCCGTCGTAGTAACGGGCCCGGCCTTCGAGGGCGAGGTCTTCATCGAAGATGATCTCCACCTTCGCGATGTGGTCCCGGTTCCAGATCGGTTCCAGGAAGTTGTTCGCGAAACGCAGGCCCAGGATGTTCAGCACGGTGGCCTTGCCCAGGAAATGGTCCACCCGGTGGATGTGGTCCTCGGGGACTAGGGCGGCCAGGGTCTTGTTGAGGTTCCGGGCGGATTCCTCGCTGGACCCGAAAGGCTTCTCCATCACCAGCCGGGTTCCGGCCGGCACTTGGTCAGGGGTGAGGGCTTCGCAGGCCAGCTGGCTGATCTTCGGCGGCAGGGCAAAATACACCGCCACCGGTCCCGCCAGTTTGGCGAGCAGGCCGGCGAGCTGGCCCCCGGCGGTGACGTCCAGCTGGTGGTAGCTGGTGCCCGCGCGGAGCCGCTTCAGCTCCCGCTTCCCGCTGGAACTGGCCTGGGAGTTGGCGTCGGCGAAGGAGGTTTCCAGGCGGTCCACCCACYGCTCCTGGGTCCAGTCGTCCGAGCCTGCGCCTACCAGCGTGAGGTCCGGCGTGTGGCCCCTCGCCACCAGGCGGGCCAGTCCCGGCAGCAGCAGCCTGCCGGTCAGGTCGCCCGAAGCGCCGAGGATCAGCAAGGTCTTTACAGTTGTTTGACTGGTCACCTAAGCCAGCATGCCACCTTGAAGGTGCGGCTTGGTACCCTAGATAGTCGAGTCCCGTTGTCGAGGCAGTTCGTTCCGGCGAAACAGTCACGACTCTGGCGCGCCGCACTGGCCGCCAGCTGTAGATCCACTGAAAGAAGTGCACGGCGCGTGTTCAATTCACTCTCTGACCGGTTGACAGCAACCTTCAAGAACCTCCGTGGCAAGGGCCGCCTCACCGAGGCGGACGTTGACGCCACGGTCCGCGAGATCCGGCGTGCCCTGCTGGACGCCGACGTCGCCGTGCCGGTGGTCCGTGAGTTCACCGCCCGCGTGCGTGAGCGCGCCCTCGGCGCCGAGGTCTCCGGTGCGCTGAACCCGAGCCAGCAGATCGTGAAGATCGTCAACGAGGAACTCGTCGAGATCCTCGGCGGCGAGACCCGCCGGATCCGGCTGGCCAAGACTGGGCCCACCATCATCATGCTCGCCGGCCTCCAGGGTGCGGGCAAGACCACCCTCGCCGGCAAGCTCTCCAGGTTCCTCAAGGCGCACGGCCACAGCCCCATGCTGGTGGCCTGCGATCTCCAGCGCCCCAACGCTGTGACGCAGCTGCAGGTGGTGGGACAGCGCGCCGGTGTTCCTGTCTTTGCCCCGCACCCGGGCGCCACCTCCGCCGAGCTGGACCACCCCGCCGGTGACCCGGTCGCCGTCGCCCGTGCCGGCGTCGAGGAAGCCAAGCGCACCCTGCACGACGTCGTGATCGTGGACACCGCCGGCCGCCTCGGCGTCGACGCCGAGATGATGGAACAGGCCCGCCAGATCCGCCGGGCCATCGTCCCCAACGAAGTCCTCTTCGTGATCGACTCGATGATCGGCCAGGACGCCGTGAACACGGCGATGGCCTTCGATGAAGGCGTCAACTTCACCGGCATTGTGCTTTCCAAGCTCGACGGCGACGCCCGCGGCGGTGCCGCGCTGTCCGTCGCGTCGGTCACCGGCAAGCCGGTGATGTTTGCGTCCACCGGCGAAGGCCTGGACGACTTCGAGCTCTTCCACCCGGACCGGATGGCCTCGCGCATCCTCGACATGGGCGACGTGCTCACCCTGATCGAGCAGGCCGAAAAGTCGTGGGACAAGGACGAAGCGGCCCGGATGGCGAAGAAGTTCGCCGACCAGGAGGACTTCACCCTTGAGGACTTCCTCGCCCAGATGCAGCAGATCCGCAACATGGGCTCGATGAAGAAGATGCTCATGATGATGCCGGGGGCGCAGAACATCCGGCAGCAACTGGAACAGTTCGACGAGCGCGAGATTGACCGCGTCGAGGCGATCGTCCGGTCCATGACTCCGCACGAGCGGGTGTCCCCGAAGATCATCAACGGCTCCCGCCGCGCCCGCATCGCCCGCGGTTCCGGCGTGCACGTCTCCGAGGTCAACGGCCTGCTGGAACGATTCGCGCAGGCGCAGAAGATGATGAAGAAAATGGCGGCCGGCGGCGGGATGCCCGGCATGCCGGGGCTGCCCGGGATGGGTGGGGGAGGAGCCCGCAAGGGGTCCAAGCCTGCGGCGAAGAAGAAGGCACGCTCCGGCAATCCGGCCAAGGCCGCCCAGGAGCTCAAGGACGCGGAGGCGCGCCGTGCCGCCGGCGCCAAGGCCCTGCCCACCGGCGCTGCCTTCGGCCAGCAGGGCGGAGACTTCGACCCGTCCCAGCTGAACCTGCCCAAGGGCTTCGACAAGTTCCTCGGCGGCAGCAAGTAGCGGAAGCCGGCTTGGTCCCCGCCAGTATGCCGATGAACATTATGTCGATGACCCGCATGTCGAACACCAGTATGTCGTCGGCCGGGATGCCGGGACGGTGCCATAGGCTTAGGACATGTTCAAGGAGCGCGTAGTCTTCGTCCACGGTGCCGGCAGCTTTGGCGCCGCGGCGTGGCCGAAACAGCATGGCATGGCCCTGGGCTATGACGCACTGTTCCTGCGGCGGCACGGCTTCGACGCCGTCGCCGACCCGCTGGCAACCGATTTCGCGGCGGACGCCGGCATTGTCCTGCGTGCGCTCGCCGACGACGGCCGCGGCGACTCCGGCGGCCACGTCGTGGCGCACGCCCAAGGGGCCATTGCGGCGATGATGGCGGCCGTGGAACGTCCCGATCTGGTCCGGTCGCTCACTCTCGTGGAACCCGCCTGCCTCTCGCTTACGGCCGAACTGCCGGCGACCGCGGCGCACCGGGCGCTCATGCAGCCGCTCTTCGACGTCCGCAACAACCTCAGCGATGAGGATTTCCACCGAGAATTCGTGCGCCGCGTGTTCGCCGCACACGCCCCGGTCCGCGGCACCCTAGGCGCGCCCGCCRCCGACGACGGGCGGGAAGCGCACCGGCTCAGGCTGCAGGCCCCGGGCTGGGAAGCTCCGCTGCAAATCGTCCCCGGCGTGCCCACGCTGGTCCTTACCGGCGGCTGGGAGCCGCTCTACGAGGAAATAGCCGGCTACCTGCGGGAGACGGGCGCGCTGCACCGCATCGCCGCCGGCGGCCATCGTCCCCAAGATTCGAAGGAAGGCGACCGCGCCATCCGCTCCTTCATCGCCGAGGTCAACCGCAGCGGGCACGCCCGGGCATCCTAAGGTGGCCGCGCCGCGCATCCGGACGGCGACGCCGGAAGACCTCCCTGCGCTGCCCGCCATCGAGGCCGCGGCAGACCGCATGCTGGCGGCGGAGCTGGGGTATCACGCGTTCCCGGCTCCGCTGCTCCCGACCTCGGTTGACCCTCTCTATGTCCTGGTAGCCGGAAATCCACCCGTAGGGTTCGCGCGCATTGATGAAGTCGACGGACAAGCCCATTTGGAACAACTCTCGGTGCATCCTGACTTCGCTGGCCGCGGGATCGGACGATCTCTGGTTAGAGCGTCCGTCGATGCCGCCAGGTGCCGTGGTTATGAATCGATGACGCTTTGCACCTTTGCGGACATTCCGTTCAATGGACCGTTTTACGCGAGCTGCGGCTTCGAGCCCGTCGCAAACCCCGGCGGGGAACTCGCGGCCTTGCGGGCGCACGAAGCGCAGCTGGGGCTGGATGAGTTGGGCCCACGGATAGCCATGCGGCTTAGGCTTTAAGCCATGAGCAACATCATCGAGTTCAGCGGCCCCGTCCTCACCGGACCCGGCAGGGAACACCGCGGACTGTGGGCCGTCGACGGCAGGCTGACCTTTAGGCGTCCCCGCGCGGCCCCGGACCTGGTCCTGGACGGCTGCGTTATCCCCGGGCTGGTCGATGCGCACTGCCATATCGGGCTCGGTCCCGGTGGGGACGTCCCGGAAGAAGTCGCCGAGGGCCAGGCCAGGACGGACCGTGACGCCGGAACCCTGCTGGTCCGCGACGCCGGAGCCGTCCACGACACCCGCTGGATCCAGCAGCGGAGCGAACTGCCGCGCATCATCCGCGCCGGCCGGCACATCGCGCGGACCCGCCGGTACCTGCGCGGCCTGGCTGTCGAAGTCGAGCCCGAGGACCTAGTGGAGGCCGTCCGCAAACAAGCCCGCGCCGGCGACGGCTGGGTCAAGCTGGTGGGGGACTGGATCGACCGCGACGCGGGCGACCTCGCCGCCAGCTTCCCGGCGTCGAACGTCAAGGACGCTGTCCAGGCGGCCCATGATGAAGGCGCCCGGATCACGGCGCACTGCTTCGCGGAGGACACCCTTGACGACATGCTCGACGCCGGCATCGACTGCATCGAACACGGAACCGGTCTGCTCCCTCGGCACCTGCCCCGTTTCGTCGACCAGGGCGTGCCGATCGTGCCCACGCTGATCAACATCGCCACCTTCCCGGACATTGCAGCCCAGGCCGAGTCGAAGTTCCCCCGCTACGCCGCGCACATGCGCTCGCTTTGGGAACGACGCGCCGAGCGGATTCTCGAAGCGTACGAGGCCGGCGTGGCCATTTACGCCGGAACGGACGCGGGCAGCGTCATCCAGCACGGACGCATCGTCGACGAACTCGAGGCGCTGCACGCAGCCGGACTCCCGGCCGGGGCCGCGCTCGACACCGGCGCCTGGGCCGCCCGCGACTGGCTCGGAGCGGAATCGATCACCGAAGGCGCCAGTGCCGACGTGCTGGTCTGCGGCGAGGATCCGCGTGCCAATCTCGCCACCCTGCGGGAGTTGCGAAGCATCGTGCTGCGCGGCGAACTGGTCCGGCCGAGCGTCCCGGCACCTAAGGAATAAATTGAAGCTTCAAGTAATTTAGTAGTATGAAAGGGTCGCCGAGGGTCGGTGGCCGCAAAACCACTGGAGCGTTTCGATGACAGCAGAAGCCAGTACCCAGGATCTTCTTCCCGCCGAACTCACCATGGGCACTGTGATGCTCAAAGTCGGCGACATGAAGCTCATGACCGACTACTACCAGCGTGCCTTGGGCCTCGACATCGTGGCCGAGCAGGACGGCGGGCTCTACCTTGGACGCAAGCAGAAGCCGCTGGTTCACCTTGCTCCGGCCCCCGGGCTCAACCTGCCCTCGCGCGGCGAGGCCGGGCTCTTCCACACCGCCCTGCTTTTCGAGGACCAGCCGGCGCTGGCCGCCACCGTGGCCAGCGCGGCCCAGTACGCGCCGCAGTTCTTCACCGGCAGCGCCGACCACCTTGTCAGCGAGGCCTTCTACTTCAATGACCCCGAGGGCAACGGCATCGAACTCTACTGGGACCGTCCCCGGGACGCCTGGTCCTGGGAGGGCAGCAACGTCGTGATGGACAGCCTCGCCCTGCCGCCGCAGCGCTACCTCGAACAACACCTCACCGAGGCGTCCCTGGCCGGTCAGCGGCAGTCCGACGCCGGCATCGGACACATCCACCTGCAGGTCGGCGACGTACAGTCCGCCCACGACTTCTACGTCGGCACGCTCGGCTTTGAGAAGACCGCCGGCTGGCACGGGCAGGCGCTCTTTGTCTCCGCCGGCGGCTACCACCACCACATGGCCATGAACGTCTGGAACAGCCGAGGCGCGGGTCCCCGCCGCGACACCCTGGGCCTGGGTGAGGTCCTGATCGAAGTACCGTCCGGCGATGACGTCGGCGCCCTCGCGGACCGCCTCAAGACCGCCGGAGTCCAGTCCCACCACACCGGCGCCGAACTGCGCTTCGACGATCCGTGGCGCAACCGGATCCGCGTCGCCGTTCGTTGACCTCGGGACATGCCCAGTGGTCGCGGACCCAAGCGCGGGACATGCTCAGTGGTCGCTGCCAGGCGTGGGCATAGTGCCTATATGTCCACCGGGCAGCCCTAACGCGGGACATGTCCGGGTGGCGCAGCCCCAAGCGCGGGACATGTCCAGTGGTAGCGGACGAAAGCGCGGGACATGCTCAGTGGTCGCTGCCAGGCGTGGGCATAGTGCCTATATGTCCACTGCTCGCGGCGAAGGGAGGGCATGTCCCCCCGGCTGGGCTAGGCTGAAACCGGACGGCCGGCGCGGGTTCTTGCCTGCGATGCGGCCGCCGGTACGAACGCCGAGCCGACCTTCATGAGGAGCACTTCCTTGGGATTTACTGAAATCTTCGTCGCCACCCACGACGCCGCCCTCAAGCGTGCGGCCGCCCTCGACGAGGGCGCCCCGGCCGCCGCGGGAGCCGTCCGGATTCCGGACATCAGCGACTTCGAGGTCGAGCGCCTCGGCGACCTTGCCGGGACCGCCGTGCATGCCGCAGGCGCCGACTATGAGCTCGCGATGGTGGACGTGGCCAGCGACTCGCTGCTGGGTGTACCGGCGGCCATGGTCCGGACCCTGGCGGACCTGCTCAGCTACGAGACCGAAGGCGACGGCGACGTCTTGACAGATGTCGCCGAGGGCTGGGCCGCCGAGGAGGACATGCCCTTCGGCGCCGAGCAGGCCGCCCGCTATGTCCGGCAGTTGGCCGAGCTCGCCGCGGGCGTGGACCCCGCCACCAAGGACGGGCTCTACGTCTGGACCTCCTGACGCCCACCAGCCGGGCCGCCAAAATGCGCTGAAAGATGCCGGCTTCGGGTGTCAAGTCGAAATCCGCGCGGTGATCTGGCACAATGAACAGGTACTCGATCTGCGTGGCCCCTCTCTCCGCGTCCGGATCCTGTCCTTTAGAACCCCCTAGTATGGCCCGCCCCACGGGTGCAGAACGCCGGGCTCGACCCCGTTTCAGAAACAGGAGTGACCACAAAAGTGGCCGTAAAGATTCGCCTTAAGCGCTTCGGCAAGATGCGCGCACCGTACTACCGCATCGTCGTCATGGACGCACGCTCCAAGCGTGACGGCCGTGCCATCGAAGAGATCGGCAAGTACCACCCCACCGAAGAGCCCTCGTACATCGAGGTCGACACGGACCGTGCCCAGTACTGGCTCGGCGTCGGCGCGCAGCCGTCCGAGCAGGTTGCCGCGATCCTGAAGATCACCGGCGACTGGCAGAAGTTCAAGGGTCTCCCCGGCCAGGAGGGCACCTTGAAGACCAAGGCTCCCAAGGCCGCCTTCGTTGCCCCGGAAAAGGGTTCCGTGATCATCCCGGAAGCCATCACCAAGAAGGCAAAGAAGGACGACGCCGCCGAGGCTCCCGCCGAAGCAGAGACCACCGAGGCTGAGTAACTTGCTGGCAGAAGCGCTCGAACACCTGGTCCGCGGGATTGTTGACAGCCCCGAGGACGTCAAGGTCAGTGCGAAGAACAACCGCCGTGGGGACACCCTCGAGGTGCGCGTTCATCAGGACGACCTCGGACGGGTGATCGGGCGCCAGGGCCGCACCGCACGTGCCTTGCGCACCGTGGTGGCGGCACTGGCCGATGGTGAGCCGGTCAGGGTCGACGTCGTCGATACCGACCGCCGCCGGTAGCGCAGCCAGCAACACTTGCCTTTAGTCCGGCCCCTCCACCAGCTTATGGTGGAGGGGCCGGACTGTTTTGCGCAGTAAGCGCCAACAAGCCCCAGACTTCAAGAAAAATCCGAACAGAGGAACAGATGCAGCTTCAGGTGGCACGAATCGGCAAGCCCCACGGCATCCGCGGCGAAGTGACCGTCCAGGTGCTCACGGACGCGCCCGGAGAC
>NZ_JBFRFD010000085.1:0-9231 GCF_052114645.1 Arthrobacter sp. 2YAF22_2 | reverse complement strand
CATCTCCCACCCCGACGCCGGCAAGTCCACGCTCACCGAGGCCCTCGCCCTGCACGCCAAGGTGATCGGCACCGCCGGCGCGTCCAGCGGCAAGGCCAACCGCAAGGAAACCGTCTCGGACTGGATGCAGATGGAAAAGGACCGCGGCATCTCGATCAGCTCCGCGGCGCTGCAGTTCTCCTACCGGGACACGGTCATCAACCTGCTGGACACCCCCGGCCACGCGGACTTCTCCGAGGACACCTACCGCGTCCTGGCCGCCGTCGACTGCGCCGTGATGCTCGTGGATGCCGCCAAGGGCCTGGAAACCCAGACCATGAAGCTCTTCGAGGTCTGCAAGCAGCGGAACCTGCCCATCATCACCGTGATCAACAAGTGGGACCGGCCCGGCCTGGACGCCCTGGCCCTGATGGATGAGATCACCGAACGCACCGGCCTGCAGCCCATGCCCCTGACCTGGGCGGTGGGCATCTCCGGTGACTTCCGCGGCGTCTGGGACCTGCGCAATGACCGCTTCGCCCAGTTCAAGCGCAACAACGCGGGCGCCAACATCGCCCTCACCGAGTACTTCACGCCGGAGCAGGCTGCCGCGAGCCAGGGCGCGGACTGGTCCAACGCCGTGGACGAGGCCGGACTCGTGATCGAATCCAACCTCACGTTTGACGTCGACGCCTTCCACGCCGGCAAGGCGACGCCGATCCTGTTCAGCTCCGCCGCGCTGAACTTCGGCGTGAAGGAAATCCTCGATGCGCTCGTGGACTTCGCGCCGCCCGCCGCCCCGCGGCCCGACGTCGACGGCGCCGCACGCCCCGTTGACGCCCCGTTTGCCGGGTTCGTTTTCAAGGTCCAGGCCGGCATGAACAAGGCCCACCGTGACCATGTGGCGTTCATCCGGGTGTGTTCCGGCGTCTTCGAACGCGGCATGGTGGTCACGCAGGGCCGGACCGGGAAGTCCTTCGCCACGAAGTACGCCCAACAGGTGTTCGGCCGCGAACGCGAGGTGATCGACGAAGCCTTCCCGGGCGACGTCGTGGGCCTCGTAAACGCCTCCTCGCTCCGCGTCGGGGACAGCCTGTTCCTGGAACAGCCGGTGGAGTTCCCCGCCATCCCGCTGTTCGCCCCCGAACACTTCCAGGTGGCCCGCTCCAAGGACCCCAGCCGGTTCAAGCAGTTCCGCCGCGGCATCGAACAGCTCGAACACGAGGGTGTCATCCAGGTGCTCCGCTCCGACATCCGCGGCGATCAGGCTCCCGTGCTGGCCGCCGTCGGCCCGATGCAGTTCGAGGTGGTAGAAGACCGGATGGCGCACGATTTCAGCGCCCCGATGCGGCTTGAGCGGCTGCCCTACTCGCTGGCGCGGATTACGACGGCGGATGCCATGCCCGTGCTGGCGAACGTGCCCGGCGCCGAGGTGCTGCTGCGCTCCGACGGCGAGTACCTGGCCTTGTTCAACGACGTCTGGGCGCTGCGCCGGATCGAGAAGAACCACCCGGATCTGACCCTGGTGCCGATCGGCACCCATAACCCGGCGAAGTAGCCGCCCCGGGCTCCCGGGACGGCCTCCCGGGCCGGCCAAGGGGGCTGGCGGCACGTCGGCGACGTGCCCAAAATTCCCGCCGCGGGGTCTTCCTGAATCCGCTTTCCGCGGTACCATAAGTAACCTTGCTAACTTTGCGGGCGCCTGCCGACCCGGCCGGTAAGGAATGATCCGCCGGATTCGAAGTGCGGACCCGAATGTAGGGAACAAGAAGACCCGTTGACAATAACTGTGGAATCCGGCTTTCTGCTGAGCGGCCGGTACCGGATCGCGTCCCCCATCGGCAGGGGAAGCCAATCGACTGTTTACCGCGCCCACGACGAACTCCTCCAGCGGGAAGTGGCAGTCAAAGTTTTCCGCAATGACGCGGACGACCTTGAACACACCCGCCGGCAGGGCCAGGAAGTGCGGATACTCGCCGGCATGAACCACCACGCCCTGGTGACGCTGCTGGACGCCGGCGCCGACCTGAGTGACCCGGACTGCCGGATCTCCTACCTTGTGATGGAGCTGGTGCGCGGGCGGGACCTGCGGCACCGGGCCGTCCAGGGCCCGCTCTCCGCCGCGCATATGGCCCACATCGGTTACGACCTTGCCGACGGCCTGTCCTACATCCACCACCACGGGATCGTGCACCGGGACATCAAACCGGGCAACATTCTGCTCGTGGACTACAGCAACGAGGACCGCCGGCCTCGGGCCAAGCTGACCGACTTCGGCGTCGCCTCCCTCCTGGGAAACAACCGTTCGGACGACGACGGCACTTCCGGGACCCCGGCCTACCTGAGCCCCGAGCAGGCGGCCGGCGAACCAGCCGGGCCGGCCAGCGACGTCTACTCGCTGGGGCTCGTGCTGCTCGAAGGGCTGACCGGCAGGATGGCTTACCCCGGCGCGCCGGTGCAATCCGCCGTTGCGCGGCTGCTCCACGACCCTCAGATTCCGGAGGAGCTGGCCCCGATGTGGGTGGCGCTGCTGTCCTCCATGCTTTCGCGCGATCCGGCGGACCGGCCGCAGGCCCGGGAAGTCTCCCTCGCCCTGCGTCAGGAAGTCATCAACGGCGCCGGGCGGCACCGGCAGAACCATATGGCCGCGATGAATGACGAGGAAGGCCGGATGCGCGCCGTCGAGCGTTACCGGATCCTGGACACCCCCGAGGACGGTGTCTTCGACCGGATCGCGGCGCTCGCGGCCCGACTGTTTTCTGTTCCCGTTGCGATCGTCAGCGTCGTGGACCATGACCGGATCTGGTTCAAGGCCCACCATGGCACCGATGTCACCCAGATCGGCAGGGATCCCGGGCTTTGCGCCTCGGCGATCCTGCAGGACGGGCCCTGGATCGTTGAGGACGCCGCGAGGGACGTGCGCACGCTTTCCAACCCGCTGGTGGCGGGGGAGTTCGGGCTGCAGTTCTACGCCGGTGTTCCGCTGCGCACCCCGGACGGCTTCAACCTTGGCACGTTCTGCATCCTGGACCGGGAGCCGCGCGAGTTCACCGCGGAGGACACCCGGACGCTCGAGGACCTGGCCGCGATCGTCATGAACGACCTCGAGATGCGGTTGCAGAGCCGCGAGGCGATCGCCAGCTGAGCCCACAGGCCGCCATGGCCCGGTCAACGGTCTGGATCGTTCGTCAGTTCCGCTATGTCGTTGCCCATGCAAGAAATTCGATTCCGCGGTAGAAGAAACTTGCCTGGCCGTTGTAGGGTCGTGCCACGGCACTCAGCGTCCGCGACCTGAATACCGCCTCCGCCGACTACGGTGCCTGAGTATTCGGGTCAACTGGGACAGGAACAGACAATCAGATGCCGGCGAACCCCGTGCCGCTCCCGGACCGCGATGAGGCTGAACCCGACTGGGCAACGGCCCAGGGTGACGGCACCGACCCAGATGTGCCGGTAATCCGACAACAAGCCCAGGCCATCATCGACGCTGTAATGTCCGGATCCGGATCCGAGGGAGCCGCTGCCCGGAAGCAGTTGCGTGCATTCGCGGAAGCACACCCCGGTCAACCGGAAGTTGCCCTCGCTGAACACTTATTGGCGCTCAGAACGCTGCCGAAGAGCGGTCAGCCGGAGAGCTAGGCCCGACGAGGCCGCCGATGATCGGGGCCCTCATCCGCTACCCCGCCGTCGCGTGGCTGTAGGTATCCGTACCCGTATCCGGATCGTACGCTAACGCCTGCCGGCGTGCAGCGCGAGCTCCAGTTCAAACCGTGCCGCCGGGTCCTCCAGCGCGTCCCCGAACAATTCCCGCAGCTGGGCCGCCCGGTAGCCCACGGTCTGCGGATGGATGCCCAGCTCGGCGGCCACCGGCGCACGCTGGCCCCAGTGGCGCAGCCAGGAGAGCAGGGTTTCGGCGAGCCGCTCGCGCTGCGCCGGCCTGAGGCCCTCCAGCGGTGCGAGGCGGCGGTTGGCCAGCTCGGTGATGGCGGAAGGCTCGGCGCCGAGGATCACCGCCGCGAGATGTTCGTCCGCCCAGATGGGCGGGTCCTCCGGCCGGTCCCGGAGCGGCAGGGCCGATGCCGCCAGCACGGCCAGCCGCAGGGAGTCAGGAACCTTCTCCCAGCCGCCTGCCGGGCCCACGGAGGCGCCGCGGCCCCGCAGCGCCTTCTCCAGGTCTTTCCGCGCGGACTTGGACTTGTGTGCCGGGACCAGCACCACGGCATCGGTCTCGCGTTCAATCACCAGGGTTCCCGGGCCCAGCCGCAATCGCAGCCCCGCGGCGCGGTCCAACGGCAGCGTGACCACCGACATGCGCTGCGGCAGCGACCAGTCCGCCATGGCCGCGCTCTGGCGCAGCGCCGCCTCGTCCGCCTGCCCCAGCAGCAGCAGGTCCAGCAGTTCGGTGCGGCGCCGGTCCACCGCCCCGGCGCGTTCGGATTGCTCGAAGGCGTAGGCCTCGGCGCTGACCGCGGACAGCTCGTCGATGTACGCCAGAATCGATTCGCCCAGATCCACCACCACGTTCTGGCCGAGATGGTGTTCAACCGAGACCTTGGACATCTCGCGGAACGTGACGCGGGCGCCCATCCGGTACGCACTCAGCAGCGCATCCATGCTCCGCCCCTGCCGGAACTCCCCGCTGCCCAGTCCTGCCACGAGCTGACGGCTCTCCACGGAAAGGGCCGGGAGCGTGGTCCCGGGGAGTTGCAGGAAGCGGTCCAGGGCCGTCGCCACGCCGCGCCGGAGTCCCCGCCCGAAGCGGCCCTCGATCGGCCGTGCGTAGGCGGGAACCAACTGTGGCACGGCCTCAATGATGGCCTCCACAATGCCGGGCATCCTGGGCCGGAGCATGTCGCTGACTTCTTTCGGCAGCGCCAGCCACGGCGGGTCATAGGCGGGGTAACCGGGGTTTCCGGTGGGGGATGCGTCCATGGTGGGAATCCAAATACTTGTTGTGTGGAGATAGTTTCCTTGAGTCGATCGTATGCCTTGGGTGAAGAATTATGGCGCCTGTTGACATAGGATTGATGAATGATCCGGCTCCGTAAGCTGGCGCGCGCCGCATCTCTACTGACCACCCCGCTAGCTCCAGAAGACATTCTGTCGCTGTTCAATCCCGTGTTTTCTGCCCGCCAGTTGCGCGGGGTGGTGACCCGGGTGGTCCCCGAAACGGCCGATTCCGCCACCATTTTCTTTCATCCCGGCCGAGGCTGGCAAGCACACCGTGCCGGCCAGTGGGCCCGCATCGGCGTCGAACTCGACGGTGTCCGCCACTGGCGGTCCTATTCGCTCAGCGCGCCCGCCGGCGAGGACCCCGCCATCACCGTGACCGACATGGGTGCCGTCTCCGGCACCCTGGTCCGGACCACCAAGCCCGGCGACGTCCTCTTCCTGGCACCGCCGCAGGGAGACTTCGTCCTGCCGGAGCACCCGCGTCCGCTGCTCATGCTCACCGCGGGCAGCGGCATCACCCCGGTGATGTCGATGATCCGCACGCTGGTCCCGCACCGCCCGGATGCCGACGTCGTCCTCATCCACACGGCGCGGACCCCGGCAGACGCCATCTTCCTCGAAGAACTGGCCGAACTGGCCGACCAGTTCCCGAATTTCAAAGTTACCCACTGGTTCAGCGCCGAACACGGGCGGCTGGACTTCGGCGCCGCCGACGCGCTGGACCGGCTGTGCCCGGACTGGCGTGGCCGCGCCGCCTACGCCTGCGGCCCCGCCGGATTCCTCGACGACGCCGAGACGCTGTGGGCAGCCGAAGCGGCCGACCCCGACGCCTCGGCCGCGAACCTGACCATCGAACGCTTCAGCACCACGCTGGCCGGCGGCGAGGGGCACGACGGCGGACTCGTCACCTTCGAGGCCTCCGACCGTGAAGTCGAAGCAGACGGCGAGACCCCCCTGCTCGACGTCGGCGAGGACGCCGGGGTCTTGATGCCCAGCGGCTGCCGGATGGGTATCTGCCACAGCTGCCTCATCCCGCTGCGCGCCGGCCAGATCCGCGACCTGCGGACGGGCGAAGTGCACGGCGAGCCCGGCCAACTAATCCAGACCTGTGTCTCGGCAGCCGCCGGGCCCGTTAACCTCGACCTCTGAGGAGAACCATCAGATGACCACAGTTGCAGACAAGCCTGATCTCGCCGAGGAAGGCAGCGCCAGCGCCGCCCCCGCCGGGACCTCCGTCCCGGGCGTCAAGAAGCGGCCCGGCGCACTCGCCGAGACGGGGAGCCCCCTGCTCCGGCCGCCTGCCGCGGCACACCTGTCCGACGAACAGGTCGCCGAACTGGGCCGCGAACTCGATGCCGTCCGCGACGAAATCCTCGCCAAACGGGGCGCCTCCGACGCCGCCTACATCCGCCGCATGATCAAAATCCAGCGTGGCCTGGAGATCTCCGGCCGCGCGGCGCTGCTGGTCAGCAAGAATAAGACGGCCTGGGTCGCCGGCACCACCATGCTGAGCCTCGCCAAGATCCTGGAAAACATGGAGCTGGGCCACAACATCCTGCACGGCCAGTGGGACTGGATGCGGGACCCGGACATCCACTCCACCACCTGGGAATGGGACTTCGTCACCCCCGCCCGTGCCTGGCAGCACACCCACAATGACCTGCACCACCGCTGGACCAACGTCGTCGGCAAGGACAACGACATCGGGTACAACCTGCTGCGCATGGACCCCCAGCAGGAATGGACGCCCTTCAACCTGGGCAACCCGCTCTATAACGCACTGCTCGCCCCGGTCTTCGAATGGGGCATCGCGATCTACGATCTTGAACTCCAAGATTTCAAAGAGGGCAAGAAGTCCAAGCAAGCCCTCACCAAGGACCTCAAGGCCCTCGGCCGCAAGGCACTGAAGCAGTTCACCAAGGACTACGCCGCCACGCCCRCCGTCGCCATGCTCACCGGCTCCGGCAAGCAGGCCCTCTACGGCACCCTTACGGCCAACGCGGTGCGGAACGTCTGGGCCCACGCAGTGATCTTCTGCGGCCACTTCCCGAACGGGGCAGACACCTTCACCGAAGAAATGGTGGACGGTGAGACCCGTGGCGACTGGTACGTGCGCCAGATGATCGGCTCGGCCAACATCTCCGGTTCCAAGTTCATGCACCTGATGACCGGCAACCTCTCGCACCAGATCGAGCACCACCTCTTCCCGGACCTGCCATCCAACCGCTACGCAGAGGTGGCGCCCAAGGTGCAGGATGTCTGCCGGCGGTACGGYCTGCCGTACACCACCGGCCCGATCTGGAAGCAGGTGGGCTCCACTTGGGCCAAGATCTTCCGGCTGGCCCTGCCGCCGAAGAAGGCCTAGGCGCCCGGGCCGGGCGGCCCGGCTTTGACCGCCACTCCGAGCACATGGGCCAGCGGTGGGTTGCCCGGCAGAGGCGAAAAGCCGAAGCGGTCCAGTGACCGTATGGTCAGGCCGGCCCGTACGACGGCGGCCGGAGTGTCTCGGTTCGGGTGGCAACCTCCGGCCAGCCGGCTCCAGAGCGGTGTGAGGAGGTCTTCGGCGACTCCCAGCAAGCGGTGTGTTGAGCGGACGTGCTCGTAGAACAGCAGCAGGCCGCCCGGCCTGAGGACCCGGACGGCTTCGGCCAGGACGGCGGACGGGTCGGCCACGCTGCACAGCACCAGGCTGGAGACCACGGCGTCCACCGAAGCGTCCGCCGCCGGCAACGATTCGCCCGCCCCCTGGAGCACCGTGACCGGCACCGGGGCTGCGGCTGCGGCGGCTTGCGCCAGCGCCCTGAGCGTGGGGTTCGGTTCGAGTGCCAGGACCTGCGATACCGCGGGCGGGTAGAGCGGGAACGTGGCACCGTAACCTGCCCCGATTTCGACGACGGCGCCGCTCGCCGCTGCCAGCAGCCGCCGGCGGTGGGCCGAGGCGCCGCGGCCGTCCATCTTCGGTCCCAGGCGGGCATACGAGCGTCCGAAGGAGGATGCAGCCTCAATGTCATCCATGGGCATCTTTACGCTCCGCGGGCCGCGCCGGCGCGCTAGGGGCCTTCGCCAAGTTCCGTCACATTCGCGCGGTACTGCTCCGCCGTCAGCTCGCCCTTCGCGAAGCGCTCATCGAGGATGAGCCGGGCCTGGCTCCTGCCGCCGGCGGCGCCGGCGTTGCGGCCCGGAAGTCCCGGCTGGCCGTAGAGGCCGGCGGGGCCGGCGGCTCCGTGCCCCTGGGCTCCTTGGCCGGTGCCGCCAAATACCCGGATCGCCAGCAGGACGAGCACCGCGATGCCGAGCAGCAGCAGCATGCCCCAAAGCCACATCCACCACAGGTTCTGCCCGTACCCCCACATCATGACCGGTCCCTTCGCCAGTGGAAGCTACTGATCCAATGGTGCGCCCGCAGGGCAGGGAGCGCCAGAGTTCCGCGGCGCCGTCGGTTCCGGACGACACCGGTTCCGGGCGGCACCGGGCCGAACTGCCCCGCGGCGCCGTCGTCAGCTGATCAGCAGGCTAAGGGCCTCCGTCAGGTGGCTGACCTCCCGGACCGAGAAACCGGCCGGGACCGGGCCGGGGCCGTTGGGGCTGGCGGGCACTACCGCATGTGTGAAGCCCAGCCGGTGGGCTTCCTGGATGCGCTGGTTGATCCCGGGCACCGGACGGACTTCCCCTGCCAGGCCCACCTCGCCGAAGGCGATGAGGCGCTGCGGCAGCGGTTTCTTGGCCTTGGCGGAGGCCACCGCCAGGGCGACTGCCAGGTCCGTGGCCGGCTCGCTGAGCTTCACCCCGCCGACGGTCGCCACGTAGGAGTCATCTTTTTGCAGCAGGCAGCCGGCGCGCTGCTGCAGCACAGCCAGCAGCATGGCTACCCGCGAGCTGTCCAGCCCGCTGGTGGCACGGCGGGGCTGGGCGTTGGCGCTTTCGGCCAGCAGGGACTGGACCTCGGCCAGCAGCGGCCGGCGGCCCTCCAGCGTCACCGTAATGCAGGTGCCGGAGACCGGGTCCTTGGTGCGCGAGACAAAGAGGCCGCTGGGATCGGCCAGGCCCACGATGCCGTCCTCGTTCAGATCGAAGCAGCCGACGTCGTCGGTGGGGCCGTAGCGGTTCTTGACCGCTCGCAGCAGCCGCAGCCGGGAATGCCGTTCACCCTCGAACTGGCAGACCACATCCACCAGATGCTCGAGCAGGCGGGGGCCTGCGATGGAGCCGTCCTTGGTCACGTGCCCCACCAACAGGGTGGTCATATTGCGGCGCTTGGCCGCGGCGATCAGGGAGGCCGCGACTTCGCGGACCTGGGAG
>NZ_JBFRFD010000084.1:0-9270 GCF_052114645.1 Arthrobacter sp. 2YAF22_2 | reverse complement strand
ATGAGCCACCGCGCGTAACCCGGCCCATCGAATCAACTGCGCTTTACTATGGCGCGCAGGCGCGGGCACTGCCAAGATGGCACCATGGACCCTCTGGACCTGGTGACACCTGCTCTCCCCGAACCGGTGGTACTGGTCGTCATGGGCGTCTCCGGGTCCGGCAAATCCACCGTTGCCGCCCTCCTTGCGGGTCGGCTGGGTTGGGCCTTCGAGGAAGGCGATGCCCTGCACCCCCAAGCCAATGTCGACAAGATGGCCGCGGGACATCCGCTGACGGATGAGGACAGGTATCCGTGGCTGGAGAAAGTTGCCGGCTGGGTCGACCGGAGGCTGGATCACGGGGAGAACGGGGTCATCACCTGTTCGGCGCTCAAGCGGTCTTACCGGAACATTATCAACCGACGTCGCTCCGGCGTCGTTTTCATTTTTCTGGCAGGGTCCCCCGAAACCATTGGCGCGCGACTGGTCGAACGCCACGGCCATTTCATGCCGGCCAGTCTGCTGGCCAGTCAGTTCGCAGACCTCGAGGAACTCTCCGAGGATGAGCCCGGGATCCGGGTCGACATTGACCCAGATCCCGGCATGATTGCCCAACGAATCATGGACCAGTTCGGTCTGCGGAGCGAAACACGAGGAGCGCCATGAACGGAATCGCCAGGCTTGCCGGACCTTTTACGGGGGTCCCCACCGACAGCACCAGTGACCTCATGCATCAGCCGTGGAACGGGCACGACACGCAAGTGCTTGTCGTCGCAGCCATCGGCATAGCGATTGTCGTCCTGCTGATCGTCTGGGCGAAGATGCACGCCTTTCTGGCTCTTAGTATCGGGGCCCTCTTCGTCGGAATCGCCTCCGGCATTGCCCTGGACAAGGTCACCACCTCCTACGAAAACGGCGTCGGCAGTGTGCTGGGCTACGTCGGAGTCCTCATCGCTCTCGGCGCGATGCTGGGTAAGCTTTTGGCCGATTCGGGCGGCGCGGACAAGATCGTGGACACACTTCTCCACGGCCGGCCGGCAACCCTGCCGTGGAAGATGGCCCTTATCGCCGGCATCATAGGCATCCCCATGTTTTTCGAGATCGGTCTAGTGCTGCTTATCCCCGTCGTGATGCTGGCAGTGCACCGTTCCAAAGGTCCTGCAATGCTGCTTGGCATTCCAGCCCTGGCAGGCCTGTCGGTGCTCCACGGATTTATCCCGCCACACCCGGGTCCGCTGGCGGCGATCGGCATCCTGCACGCCAATGTCGGAGTGACCCTCGCCTTGGGCCTCCTTATTGCGGTTCCGACTGTCATTATCGCTGGTCCGTTGTTTGGCCGTCTCGCCGCACGGATGGTGCCCATCGGCGCCGCCGGAGCCGGCTTGGCCGTGACTGTCGGAGCCGGCGGGAACGCGCAAACCTCGGAGCTTCAGGACTCCAGCACACAAGCCGCGGGCGTGCGCCGGGACACGCCGCTGGGTGACGGGCACATGGGTGACGGGCGCGTGGGCAAGGCTCAGGATCCCGACGCCACCCGCAGCCCATCCTTCACCTGGACCCTGGTCACGCTGCTGTCCCCGTTGGTGCTCATGCTGATTAAGGCAGGTGCGGACATTTGGATGGACAAGGGCGACCCGATACGGCCGTTGCTCGATTTCATCGGCGACCCGGTCTTCGCGCTGCTCGTGGCTGTACTGCTGGCCATGATCACTTTCGGCACGAGAGTGGGCTTCTCGGCGTCGATTCTGACAAAGAAGATTGGCCAGAGCCTGTTGCCGATTGTCGGGGTCATGCTCATCGTCGGCGCAGGTGGCGGCTTCAAGCAGGTTCTGGTCGACGGCGGCACCGGAACCGCCATCGCCAAGATCGCCGTAGCTGCCAGCCTGTCGGCGCTGGTGCTGGGCTGGATCGTCGCGGTGCTGATTCGTCTGGCCACAGGCTCGGCGACGGTGGCTACCGTAACCGCAGCCGGCATCATCGCACCCATAGCAACCGGTCTGTCGCCGGCTCAGTTAGCCCTGGTGGTGCTCGCCATTGGAGCCGGATCGCTATTCTTTTCCCATGTCAACGATGCAGGATTCTGGCTGGTCAAGGAATACTTCGGGCTGACAGTAGGGCAAACGATCAAGACCTGGTCCGTCATGGAAACGATAATCTCCCTCGTGGGGTTCGGACTCGCATTGCTGCTGTCGGCGATCGTCTAAGCAACGCATCGCTCCGGACGCGTCCCCCGTCGGCAGCGCTGGCAGCGTATGGTGCCGTCCACGCCGCGTTTGTTGGTGAAGTTTGCTGCCGGCTGGCCCCGGTCAGGACCGGTTGGCCTCGTTCGACGCCGACTGGCGGCCCGCGGCGAGGAGTTTCACGGCAAGCACAGCGGAAAGGCCAGCGAAAGGAAGCTCGACGAGGACGGCCTCTAGGACTGCTGTGACGAGCGGCGGCCCCTGGGCCGCGGTGGTGACGTCGAATAGGGCATCGATGCACAGGCTCGTGGAGAAGGCCGCAGCGCTCAGCGCCGCATATGAACTGCTTTTAAAGAGGAACACCGCTGTCAGAAGCGCGGTGAGAGCTTCAAACCCGTCCAAGGCGAGCCACGCCATGTTCCAGTTGTAGGCGACGGTTACTGAAGGCATTGTGCCGCTCAAATATAAAATCCACACCGCATAGAAAAGTCCGGCGGCGGCACCGCAGGCTAGAGCCATCCACCGCCACTCCAAGCCCCGCAGGCGGGCCCATATTCGCCGGCGGACACGGAGGATCAGCAGGACGGCCAGAGCGACCAACCCTATTTTGAGTCCCACAAAATGCGGTCCCGCCGACCACATCGGGTCCCGGAGACCGGACGAGGCAACGAGGCCGACCACAGAAGCGCCTGACGGCTGAAGCCCGTACAGCATGAGGTCAGCCACGGTACATCGCGCCGACGCCGGCAACCGACACAGTTTCTCCAGATCCGCTCCGGCACGATGTCATCGGCTACCTCCCTCTCCCTGCCACGAGCCTCGGTCTATAAAGCTCATCAAACGCTACCGGAACCGCCCCGGCGCCAGTACTCTCGCCGTGGACCATGAAGCCGCACAACCAACCACATTCTCGGCTCACCGGATGAGAATGACATGGAAGAATCCTGTGCGTCGCCTGTGTAGCCATGCGGTCGAAGCCGGGCGCGATCTCGGCCAACACCGGAACCCCATGCGGCGCCGAGTGTCGTGGTTTCTCTCAGGAACTGGTCGTACTGTGAATCTGCCATCTTTTGTTCGTTTCCGCCGCGTCGCATCGACCACTCCCGGCTGGAAGACATCATCCGGGTCAGCCCAGCTTTTACAGGAACGGGTGATTGACTTAGACGGCATGGATTCGTAGGAACGACCTACCGTGCCTGGATTCARCATCGGCAGCTGGGACTGTCACACCTGAGAACTGGAAAGCAGATATGTTCAAGCGAATACCACTTGGCCGCCGACCGGAGGGACGCTCCGGCCCAACTGGAGGGCCCTCGGAAGCCCTCCCCGCCCCGGTGAGGGTGGCCTCGGGCAGGCSCCTGCTCCTCGACACGGGCACGACGCTGGGCAGGATCATGGCCTTCCTCGTCRTCAGTGCCGTGTGCGGGGTGTTCGCGGCGGGCCTGRCCGTGCCGGCCGGCGCATTGGCCGGGATCGCTGCGAACGGTATGGCCCAGCTCTCTGACAGCCTGCCCAGCGACCTGACGGTGGCCCCGCCCGGACAGGTGACGAGGGTCCTCGCAGCCGACGGGTCGCAAATCGCGACCCTGTTCAGCGAGAACCGTACACAGATCCCCCTTGAGCAAATGTCGCCGAATATCAAAAATGCCATCGTCGCGATCGAGGACTCCCGGTTCTATCAACATGGCGGCATCGACCCGCAAGGCATCCTGCGGGCCCTCGCCACCGACGCCGGGGGCGGCCACCAGGGTGCTTCCACGCTGACCCAGCAGTACGTCACCAACGTTATGAACGAGGACCTCATCACCCAGGGCAAGGACACCCAGGTGGTGCTCAACGGGCAGAAGGGCATCAGCGACAAGATCCGCGAAATGAGRCTTGCCATCGCCCTCGAGAAGAAATTCTCGAAGGACCAGATACTCGCCGGCTACCTCAATCTCGTGTCATTCAACGCCAACGCCTTCGGCATCCAGGCAGCCAGCCAATATTTCTTCTCCATCGATGCCAAAAACCTCACACTGCCCCAGGCGGCGCTGCTTGCCGGCTTGGTCAACGGACCCTCACTCTATGATCCGACCCAGCACCCCCAGGCYTCCAAAGACAGGCGCGACCTCGTGCTGGACGCAATGCTCCAGCACGGCTACATCARCCAACAACAGCACGACGACGCCGCCAACACCCCCATCCAGCTCAACGTAAACCCACCCAAACAGGGCTGTGCATACGCGGCCCAGGCACAGTACTTCTGCGATTACGTCCTCCACCAGATCCAGAACGATCCCRCCTTCGGCTCAACCCCRGACGCCCGGATCSAAAAGATCACCCGCGGCGGCCTGACCATCAAGACCACCCTTGACCCSCGCCTKCAGGCACCGGCCCAGACCCAGGTCGACGCCACAACAGGGGCCAACACKGACAAGTGGGGCACCTCCCTCGTGACGATCCAGCCGGGCACCGGGAAGGTCCTCGCCATGGCCCAGAACTCACGCAAGCTAGGCAACCAGGGCAGCAGCTTCGTCTCGGACTACAACTTCAACGTCGAGAGCGCTGATGCCAACGGCAACGACTTAGGCGGCGTCGGAGGCATGCAGCCAGGTTCGACCATGAAGCCCGTGACCCTGGCCGCCTGGCTGGGCGAGGGTAAGCCGACAGACCAGATCGTCGACGCATCGAGGCGGCGCTACGGCATCAACTACCCCTGGAAGACCACCTGCCACCCCGTCCARGGCTGGTTCGACAGCACTCTCCCGCCCTCTACCGACCTCCAGAACGACGAACCCACCTGGTACCGACCCATGTCCGTCCGGGAAGGCATCTACCAATCGATCAACACCGCCACCTTCGCCTCCCTCGCCGGGCTCAACGACTTCTGCGACGTCCAGCGCGCGGCCGACGCCATAGGCCTACACCTGGGCGACGGGAAGGACCAAAAGATCGATCTCTCCACCCTCGGCAATATCCTGGGCAGCCAGGACGTCGCCCCCATCACGATGGCCAACGCGTTCGCGACGTTCGCCGCAGACGGCACCTATTGCATCCCCGTCTCGATCACCGMAGTCGACGATGCCCAAGGCAACAAAATTGGCGGCCAGACACCCTCATGCCAGCCCGGCGCCCTGAAAYCAGACGTAGCCAAAGCCACCACCAACGTCCTCCAAGACGTCCTCACGAAGGGCTCCGGCCTGCTCATCCCACAAAAACTTGGCGTYCCGGACGCCGCAAAAACCGGCACCAACCAATACAACAACCAAACCTGGGTCATCGGCTACACGAAGGGCCTGGCAACGGCGTCCTTCTTCGGAGACCCCTTCAATGGCGGCCCGTCCCGGCTTGGGCGCAACGTCACGGTCAACGGCAAGTTCTACCCCGTCGTCGACGGCGCATACATCGCAGGCCCGCAATGGGCGCAATACATGCAACACGTCGTCGGYCTCTACGACCACGGCGACTTCGACGCCCCACCGCAAAACCTCATCGGCGGCTCCCCCACCCCAGCCATAAAACCATGATGATGTCCCACCAGCCCATCGCAACAGATCAGAGAGCGCAGAGGAAAACGACGCTACGCAGGACTCTTCCCCGTAGCTCTTCCCTAGCCTGCCCGAAGGTTTTGCCGGGCATAATGCGCTGGAAGCTCCGGCCAACCGCTATTTGGCCGGAGCTTCGCCACTTCGGGCGAAGCCAGAAGGGCGCGGTCGGYCTCCACCGAAACTTCAGTCGCGCCGCCGCCCGGTCAATCAAGCTCAGAACACGTTCTCTTTCTCTTCGCCTCCGCCACCCAGTGGCCCGAACTGCAGCGTGCCTGCTACGTCCCGACCGTTCCAAAGCGCCAATCCCACCGGCAGACCCTCAAACCGGGGACCCGAGTCAAAGGAGCACGCACCGCTGCCGTGATACCGGAAGGAGTCTTCGTGGCGGCCGGCGGCGGGCTCACAACCCCGGTGGTTGTGAGACCCGGGTGCGGCCAAAGCAGGAAAGAGACGGAGGCGATGGCTGACACCGATAACTCTGACGCCCGCGCCGAGCACCGGTGGCCAGCGGTGATTGGACTGCTCRTCGCGCTGGGCCTGTATGCCGCGCTGCCCAGCTCTTTCCTTCCGTGGCTCAGGTACACGGTGGTCTGCGTTGGTCTGGCAATGCTGATCCCACTCGTGCACCTGAATCCGCACCGGTTCCACAGGGAAACGCGGTGGTCAAAAAACGTTGCCACCGGGCAGGCGCTGCTCCTGGTCGCAGCAAACGAGGTGGCCCTGGTACAGGTGGTCATCCGGCTCACCACTTCGGGCAACAGCGACGGCCCGGCAATCCTGYTKGCTGCAYTGCAGATCTGGGTCACCAACATCATYGCGTTCGCCCTGGCTTTCTGGGAGATGGACCGCGGTGGCCCCGTTACCCGCCGCCACGCCGAACGTGAGGACATGCCGCCAGCAGACTTCCGGTTCCCTCAAGACGAGGACCGCGACGCCATTGAGGAGGTCGCTGTAAGGTCCTCGGAGCGGACCGGATGGGTCGCATCATTCATCGATTACGCATACTTCTCGCTATCCAATTCCATGGCCTTCAGCCCCACCGACACCATGCCGCTCTCTGCACGGGCAAAAGCCATGATGGGTGTGGAAGCAGCCGGGGCATTCGTTCTCCTCGCCCTCGTCATCGCCCGGGCGGTTTCGCTTCTCAGCTGAACGCACTGACCCTGCGGCAAGAGCACGCCCGTCACGGTGAAAAATCGTCGAGCCCCGGGCCTAACTTGCTCCCCCGCAAGCAACTAAAGGGCCCCCTAAACGTCGACGGCGCTCGAACCTTGACCTTATCGCCAGCGCGCTCTTGTTATCTCGCCCTTCCAGGTGAACGCGTCGAAGACCAAGGGCACTCCGGCGAGCAAGAAGGGGGCAGTGGCTACGGAGGGCTTCAAGGGGAAGTTCACCCGCAGCCATGTGGGGTTTAGCGGCGGCCGGCCTCGCGGTGTCGGTTACCGATTTGAGTCCGCCCGTTCGGGAGCCGGAAAACACCACCTCTGCAAAACTTTCCTTGCGTACACGCAACAGTTGCGTAAGAATAAATGCATAGTTCGCGAGCGGGGAACAGCCAGCTTGCGCGGCGCGATTCCACCGCTGCCGGCTCCACCCGCAAAGTCCTGCTCGTTCCGCTGAGGCGGAAAGTGAGCCCGCCGGGGCCCGCGGGAGAGCAATAGCGTGCTAGGCGCGCCGTCTAATCAACCCATCTTGCGAAGGAGCAATTCCGATGGCACACAACACCACGTCAGCACCGGCAGTGGGCAACGCCCGGTGGAAGCGGCTGATTCCCGTCGCAATCGTCGTCTACATCATCTCGTTCATGGACAGGACCAATATCGGATTCGCCCTTACCGGACTCCACCAGGATCTGGGCATCAACGCCGCCCAGCAGGGACTGGCCGCCGGCATATTCTTCATCGGCTACCTCGTCCTGCAAATACCCGGCGGTCACCTCGCCGAGCACTGGAGTGCCAAGAAGTTCGTCGGCATCATGGTGCTCATCTGGGGCGTGCTGGCCATCCTTTCCGGATTCATCCAGGACTTCACCCAACTGCTCGTGGTGCGCTTCTTCCTCGGCGTGGCCGAGGCCGGGATCTGGCCAGCGATCCTTGTCCTGATCAGCCACTGGTTCCCCGCCGCTGAAAGAGCGCGCGCCTACGCGCTCTGGATGATGAACATCGCCATCGCCTCCATAATCACCGCTCCCCTCTCCGGGTGGATCCTCTCCTTCTCAGACTGGCGCTGGTTGTTCATCATCGAAGGCATCTTCCCGTTCGTCATCGCTGCACCCCTGTGGTGGGCCCTGATCGCCGACCACCCCCGCGAAGCCGCATGGTGCTCGGTTCAGGAGCGCGAGTACATCGAGGAGGGACTGGCCGCTGATGCAGCAGCACACCCGCAGCAGGAGAAGCTCGGCCTCCGCCAGGTTATGTCCAACGCAGTGGTATGGCGCCTGACGTTGGTGTATTTCCTGATCCAGATCGGCTTCTACGGCATCAACATCTGGCTCCCCCATGTGATCAAGACGATCACGTCCGGGTCACCCGTCGAGGTCGGCCTGATCACCGCGATTCCCTACGTGCTGGCGATGTTCGGGCTTTGGTACAACGCAAAGGCAGCCGACCGCTCCGGCCGTTACTCCACGCACGTGCTGCTGTCGATGGCGGTCGGTGCTGTTGCCCTGGTGGTATCGGTGGCAACCGGGGACAGCCTTCCGTTCCTTGCAGTCACCCTGATCAGCATCGCCGTCGCCGGGGCCCTTGCCTACGACGGGCCCTTCTGGGCTTCCGCGTCCCGTGCCATGCCGGCGGCCGTGGCTGGCACCGCAATGGGACTGATCAACGCGGTAGGTAACCTCGGCGGATTCGTCGGACCATATGTGGGCGGTTCCCTGCAGGATCTGACGCACGGCAGCTTCCTTGCCACATCCATCTTCCTGGCGTGCTGCCTGCTGGCCGCAGGCCTGGTGATGCTGACGCTGCGACGCGGCGGTGACAGGCCGCTGGACGGCGCCCGACTGCAGGAGGAACAGTTCGGAAGGACGGGAGCAAAAACACCCACGAAAAAGACGGTCTGAAATTGCGCTTGCAACAGTGCGGCTTCCCAGTCTGCCGAGGTCCCTTCGGGCACCTCCAGCCTGGGGAGTCGTTCCACGAAGGAGCACCGTAACCCATGACGAGACCCTGCGGCAGTGGGGGGCAGGCAGCCGCCGGGCGCCCTGACCTTGGAAACACTGTACCCAAGGTGGGCTCGAACCGGACTCCAGCCCACGGAAACACCGGACTCCCGCCGAAACATACGCAATCCGGCCCAGTCCGGCATACCCCGCCCGCAAAAGTGGCCGGTGACGCGGGGGCTATACGGTACACAACACGATGGCAGGACTCCTCATCTGATACGCCCGACCGGCAAAGATCCGGTCTGGTCGTCGCCGCGATGCTCCCCAGCATGCGTTAACGACGGCGGAGGCCGAGATCGTCGGGAGTGCTGGCTTTGGATCCGGAGGCCGGTTCCCACCGCGAAACAGCGGAGACAGCAACGCCGCATACCCAGAATCCGGATGCGGCCGACGGCGGGAAGAATAATGGCTGCGGTGG
>NZ_JBFRFD010000083.1:0-9288 GCF_052114645.1 Arthrobacter sp. 2YAF22_2 | reverse complement strand
GGGCTGGGACGTCTCAGAATTCGCGGGACAGAATGCACAATTGCGGGTCGTTGACCAAGCTACCGGCGGGTGGGGACACCTGACCCTTGACCACGTCATGCTCACCGATACCGCCGCTGTTCCCAGGTCCGATGAAGAGACCGTGAACCTGGTTGTCAACGGAAAGGTGGTCCGCACGGCCACAGGCAACGACAGTGAATCGCTGGATTGGGCATCCTGGAATGTTAAGGAATTCGTTGGCCAACAGGCGCAGATCAAAGTCGTCGACAACAACCGATTCGGCTGGGGGCATATCCTCGCTGACGAATTCATGGCGAGTTCCACAGCAGCGACAAGCCGCCTGCAGTCCTACGACTGGCTGGACTACGGTCGGGACCTCTACGCCAGCGTGTCTTTCGGCAACATGCCCGATAACAAGCGGGTCATGCTGGGCTGGATGAACAACTGGGACTACGCGAACGACATCCCCACCAGCCCGTGGCGCAGCGCCATGGCACTTCCTCGCGAGGTCACCCTGACGCAGACCCCCGACGGCCCCCGGCTGAGCCAAAGCGCTGTGAAGCAAGTCGACAAACTCGACGGAAAGGTCTCCTACAAGGACAACAAGGGCGGCCCGATTTCCGCAGGGGCCCACCAGTTGCCGGCTGCGGCCTCGGGACAGGTCCAGCAGGTGGACATTACCTTCGCCCCCAGTACGGCGAAAAAAGCGGGCATCACCGTTCTGGGCGACGGAAACTCCTCAACAGTCATCGGTTACGACGCCACGACCGGAAAAATGTTCGTCGACCGTACGAAATCCGGCAACACGGCATTCCACCCGGCATTCGCCTCCGTTGAGAACGCTCCCATTGCCCTGGACAAGAACGGTAACATCACCATGCGGATCTATCTCGACCACTCATCCGTAGAGGTATTCGCTCAGAACGGTCTGCGGACCATCACTGACCAGGTATTCCCCAACGCCGGAGCCGACAAGATGGCCCTCTTCGCAGAAGGCGGGACCGCCCAGCTCAAATCACTCACCGTAACGCCCTTGGAAAAGGCGATGTTCCTTCCCAAAAAGAAGTAACCTGACCGGCTCCCTGTGGGTTGGAGCTAAGGGAGCTAAGGGCGAGCTGAAGGGACTGAGCGCCGGTATTGCACCGGCCTCAGTCGCTTCAGTTCTTTCCAGATGGCTACGAAGAAGCATTCGCGTTGAGGATTGCCAAATGGCCACTTAGGGCGACAATTAGCGCTGCGAAAACGCCGCCACTYAGCGCTGCGAATCACACACATGGCGGGTCCGGTGCACGCGGAGGGCGCGTCCGGTCCGGCCGGCCGCTCCCTCCGCGATGCTTTGCCGAGGTGGCCATGCTGACCCTACAATCGGCCTGTTCGGCCGCTCCGCACTCGTCGGGCTGCCGCCACCGGGTGCTCTGGATGCGTGACCGGCCACAACCCAGCTGTTCCACCCCGGCGACGTGTTCGAGGACTCGGTATCCGCCGCCAGCTCAGCCGCCTGCAGATCGGCCGTCAGCTGTTCGGCGTGGGGTTCCTGGCCGGCCTGATGCTGTTGCAGTTCGCCTCCGGCCTCGCCGCGCGGGCCAGCGCCTCCATACTGCTGTACGCGATGGGCCGCGAGTTCGTCCTGCCAGAGGCAGTCTTCGGCAGATTTCAATGACACCCTCAGGCGGGGACGTAAGCTGCCTGCTCGTCGTTGATGGCGACGCTGGGCGAGCCCGACTTGTCGCTGATGGCCACGGAGATAATCGGGACCCTGGGGCCGAGCAATTGCCGTGTCTCCGGCGTGATCACCGCGGAAATGAGGATGACACCGGCGGCCCGGTAGGTGCGCAGAGTCCGCAGGTAGCCGGCGATGTAGGCGGACTTGGCGCCGGTGCGCCCGAGCATCACGGCGTAGCCGCGTTCCTGGGCTTCCTTCTCCACGCACTGCATGACCTGGGATGCCAGGTCGTCGGAGACCATGGGGGCGAGGAGTCCGATCACGGAGGTCTGCCGGGTCTTCAGGGCCCGCGCGAGGTGGTCCGTTTCGTAGCTGAGGCTCTGGACCGCGGTCTCGACGCGTTCCCGCGTCTCGTCGGAGTAGCCCACCAGCCCATTGACAACCCGGGAGACGGTGGCCGGGGAGACACCGGCGTGCTTGGCGACATCGCGGATGCTGACCACTGTTCCTCCTCCCTGAGGGTGCCTGCGGGTGCAGCGTGAATCGGCCGTGGGCCAGGTTACGTAAACGGTTTCGTTACGTGCAGGATCAACAGTAAGGGGTGGTGGCGGGAACGCGTTGCGTTTCGTAAACGGGGCGCTGGAGGGGGCGCCGGGCCGCGGTCTACGCGGCCTTGACCGTGATAGCAGGGACCTGATCTAGCGTCCCGGCCAGCCGCTGATGTCCCTGCAATATTCGGATCTGCCCCACATGATGGTGTGCGTGGGGGACAGTTGTGCGACCGCAGCCGTCAAGGTGTGGGTACGAGCTGGCACAGAGATGGGGCCGGAACGTTCGGACAGGCAATCAAGATGCTCAAATCGCATCGGTCATACGAGAAATGTGCTTTCATATCTCAGTCATATTTCTAGCATTGGGGAACCTTGGACATCGAAGTAATTTCACTATTGATTAATCTTGTCACCGCACTCGCCGCGGTGGCAGGTGTTTTTATCGCCACTCTTCTCGGTAGGAAGGCGGTAGCAGTTGCCGCCGAGACGGTAGAGCGTGCCTCGTTGGATTACGCGGCTGGAAGGGCGGACCTGATTACGCAGGCCAGGGTCAGCGCCTTTGAAGCTATGGCCGAACTGAAAGCATCGATGCACGTATATTGGAAAGAAGATCCTCAGAAACTGCTGGAGGCCGATCCAAACTCTGCTCGCGCCCAGGACCTCATTCAGCAACGAAACGCTGCTGAGGTTGATACACATCGAGCGATGTACAAGCTGCAGGGCGCTGGCGAACGGCTACGGGAAGTGCTGCCGACTGCTGAGATCGTTGAGCTTGTGAGATCACGGAGCACCGATGTTAGTAACCGCGAGATTCGAGGAGTGCGGGCGCCGGTAGGCGTCGACATGCCCGCAATTCTTCAGCTCGTGCACCTTTACGAGCGCGGCGCCATGGCGCTCTACTTCTCGCTTGTTTCGGACGGAAGGTACCCCGATCCGAAAACTGATCCGGAGCTCTTCAGCAAGGAATTCATGGGAGATCTTGAGCTCGACGGAAGCGGCGCCGGCTCAGTCTGGCTCACGCGCGTACAGGAATGGCTTTCGAACCAGCTGTCCGTGATTTCGAATCAGACAACGCCTGCAATTATTGCAATTAACTTCGTGGAATCCTACTTGGACGTCCAGTTGGCGAAAGCCGTCCACGATGTCACTGATTCAGTGCTGGCGGAGAGCCGTGCCGGAGTGGTTGTTCGCGCAAGATAGCAAGGACTCAACCCGGCTATAGGGTGGCTGCGCATCCCTTACGCCTGCCGTGGAGTTACGGTCCAGTCTAGTTCTCGGCCCTCAAGCGCCTGCTGAGGGCCGGGATCTGGACGGCAGGAAGAAAATCGGTAGGTCAGAGGCCGACAGGAGTGGCAGGATTCCAGTTCTCAGCGCGCGAAAGTGCCATCTTGAGTTCCCTCCCGCCGGCCTTCTCCAGTAGATCGGAGTCGCCGACCACCACCAGCAGGCTTCGAGCTCGGGACAAGCCCACGTAGAGCTGCTCGGCTGCACGACTTAGATCCTTGAAGCCGTTGACGCAGAGAACAATCACAGACCGTTCCAAGCCCTTGAAGCCCAAAACGTGGCCGTAGAACTCGCTGTCGTTTGCATGGAACTCGCGCCAGTAGTCAGCGGTGGTGCCGTTCTCGAAAAATTCCTTGTGGATGGGGTGACGATCTTTCGTCGTCAGCATCGCAATCTGGTTGTTCGCCCATCCCTCCTCGATCAGCGCGTCGATGCAGTCTCCGGCGACGTCGAGGGCATCCTCCGTGGCGCACTCAACCCGGCGGACAGGAAGTCCGGTGCTGCCACGGGGCGTGAAGTGGTCACCCGCAAAAGACCTGAACGTCTCCGCGATCTTCCGTGTATTGCGGAGATTCTCATCGATATGGATCGTCACCAGGTCTTCCAGCGGGCTTGCGCCATCGGTCGAAGGGTTGCCCCAGCGGCGGTAGACGTCCTGGTGGTCGTCCAGGAAGGCGTAGATCTCGGCGTCGTCCGTCGCGGTGGCAAGCAGCGCCTCCCACCAGAGCGGAGCGAAATCCTGGGCTTCGTCAATGACCACCGCATCCAGCCGCTGCTGGGGCTGTAGACCGACCGCAAGCTCCTTGAGTAACTGGGGCAGTTCCTCTTCGAAGTAGGCGGGCCCAGTGCCATCCGGCACCCCCAAGCGCCGGGCATATTCATGGAACTCGCCGGTGAATTGGGGCTGGGCATGACGCCAGTTGGACACCCGGTCCTGTAGATACTGGCTGATGCCCTTGTTGTAGCTAAACAGCCCGACTCGTTTGCCCTGTTTGCACAGCAGTCGGGCCTTCTCGATGGCCAGCCACGTCTTGCCGCTGCCCGCGCCACCGACGAATCGGACCCTGGGGAGGGAACGGGTGGCCTTCAAGAGCACCGACTGCCGTTCGGTGAGGTGGTCCTGGGCGTCTTCCTGCTCTTTCGGGTCCAGCAGTTGGCTATCCCTTCCCAGCGTTCCGTTGAGCACGCGGACGATGCGCTCCATGAACGCGGGCGCTAGCGAAGAAGCGCCGCCTCCTTCGCGCTCGATAGCGGTCCGGACCAGTTCGGCCGCTGACGCCGTGTCTTCCCGGTCCAGGACAAGCGACCGCGGGCAGCCCGCCATCTCCCACGTCCGGGGAACGTCGGTGTAGGGGAGGCTGACCATGTAGGCGAAGCGGCTCGTCAGCGGTGTGCCCAGTTGGCGGCCGATCCAGTTCTTGAAGGCATGGAGCGAACCCTGCGACTGGGCAACGGGACTCTGAATCTTGTGGACACCGGACCTGTCGGACTGCGTCCATTGCCCGTTGTCGACGGCGATGCGGCCGCCCTTCACCTCGATGGCGGCCATACCGACGCCGGGCCACAGAACAAGGATGTCGATCTCGTGTTCTGCCCGTCCGTCCCGCACCTGGACCGAGTGGGCCAAAACGGCGTCGTCGGGCAGACAATCTTTGAGTGCTTCCCAGACCACTTTCTCCGCCAGTTGGCCGTCACGGAAGTCCGGTTCCTCCGGAATACATTTCACTGCTGCCCCCGCAACTCTGACGTGAATCAATAAAACCCATTTCGCTTAGCCTAGGGTGCCATTTGAAAATTCTTCAGCAACCCCAAGAACAACCCATTCGGGTTCGCGCCCGGCAGTACCCTCCGCACCTCAGCCAGCGCCTCCAGAGGCGTAACCCCCGCGACCTCGGCCCCGTACAGCGCGGCGACGGTCGGCGTCCGGGACTCGGCCCGGACGCAGTGCAGCAGCACCGTCTTGCCCTCGGCGCGGAAGCGTTCGACGGCGGCTGCCGCGTCGCGCAGCACGAACGCGGCGTGCGCGTTGTCCTCCTCAAGAGGCGAGTCGATGACCCAGAACGTCGCGTGATCCTCCGGTACCACGCCCGGCACATCCAAGGTCCCGAGCCGGCACAGCGACACCACGGCGTCGATCCCCAGCTCGGCCACCAGTGCCAGGGAGCCGACCCCGCCCAGCCAGACGCCGTCGTCGTGCGGGTGCTGGACAAGAGCGTCGGTGCGGCCCCACATGCTGTAGTCGTGGCGCTCGGCGCGCGGCCAGGACGCGGGCCGGCGGCCGTCGCCGCGGCCCAGCTCCATGCCGAGCATCATGAGGTCGCGGGCCCAGAGCCCGGGCCAGCCGTGCAGGCGCCGCCGCCATTCGAAGGGCACGGCCGTGTAGCCGTAGGCGGCGCCGAGCAGCCCGCCGGCGATGGCGGCGACAGTGTCGGTGTCCCGGCCGCCGCGGACGGCTTCCTCCAGCGCGGCCCGCAGGTGCACCGGGCCCGAGGCGGTCAGGCCGGCGAAGTGGATGGCGCTCCAGGCGCCCTGGAAGGCCTCGACTACCCAGCCGTTGCGGGTGAAGTCCCGCGGCCGGGAACGCTCGGCCGCCTCGATGCGTTCCAGCCACAGCGCGGCCCGCTCGGCGGATAGCAGCGGCAGCCCGGCCCGGACGTCGAGCCGCCCGGTCAGCACGGCCTCGCGGATGGCCACGCACCAGAGGCCGCAGGCTTCCTGCGCGTCGGGGTCGGCGTGGGTCAGCGCACTCAGCACCCCCGCCTGAGCCATCAGGGACGCCGCGTCCCGGCCCAGGTACGCCAGCGCCAGCGGAGCGGTGCGCATCAGCGAGCCGTTGCCGGCGCTTCGGCCGGTGCGGGCGTGGAAGTCCGCGGCCGCGGTGCTGAAATCGGCGGCCCGGACCTTGTTCCGTCCGTCGGCGGAGGCCAGCCGCCGGGCCGAAGCGATGACGGCACTGGTCTGCGCGCCGACGTCCTTGGCCTCGGCCGCCCACGCGGTCCAGGCCCGGACCACCATGGTGAGCGCCGTGGGGGAGGAGGATCCGGCGTCGGACACTGCCTCGAGCAGCGCCTGGGCGACCGGGACGGCCATGGAGGTGTCGTCGGTCCACTCGGCCGGCGCGAACCCGAACGGCCCGCCGCCCTTCATGGTGACCTCGGCACCGTCCGGCAGCGGCGCGCCGAACTCGTAGCCGGCGCCGAGGGCGTCGCCGGCGGCCAGGGTCACGAGGACGCCGGCCGCGCGGTCATTCTGCAAAGGGTTCAGTTTCATGCCAGCTCCATCAGGGGGTGGTGGGTGTTCCAGCCGGTCAGGTGGGCCAGCTGGGGGCGGCGGGTGGGAAGTTCGACGGCGATTCCGGCGGCGGACACCGGGCCGGCGGAGCGGGAGACATTGCGGCTCCGGAGCGCGCCGTGGCTCCGGACTTCAACCGCCGCGGCGCCGCCGTCGAACGTGCCGAAGTCCATCACCTGGACGTGGGCGGCGAAGTCGCGGGCCCGCTGGCCCGGCATGGGGCCGGAGGCCAGTGCCTGGGGTGATAGAAGCTCCAGGTCCAGCAGTGCGGACTCGATCAGCTGGCGGTAGTGCCGGCGGAACAGCGTCCCGGTGCCGAAGACCTCCAGGAGCAGCGGCTGCGTGCCCAGTCCGATTACGACGCCGCGCTGGCCCTCCAGCGGTGCCGGAGCGTCGGCGGCGTCGAAGCGGTGGTGCGCGTTGTCCTTGAATCGGTCCATGTGGTCCAGCAGGGAGCTGGTCACCGACGCGCCGCGGGCCGCGTCGAAGCGGCTGACCCGCTCCCAGATCCGCCCCTGCCGGTCGCCGCCGCGGCGGCCGTCGACGCCGGTGGCGAGCTCGGACCACACGTTCAGCGGTGCGCGCCGTGCCTGCCGGCGGTGGCTGGTCCGCCCGGCTTCCCAGCGGCCGGCCTCGACGCAGAAGGTGTCGATGTCGCGGGTTTCGCCGGGGCCCAGGAGCACGTCGCGGGCGCAGGTCCGGTGTTGCTGTCCGCCCTCGAGCAGCTCGCCTTCCAGCAGCAGGGCCGGGTGCGGACCGTTGTTGGTGACGGTGAGCCGGGCGACCTGGGGGCCGCTGGCGAGTTCAGTCACGGCGACGTCGGCGTGGGTCCCGGTACTGATGCCCAGATTGCCGGAGCCGGAGGTCCAGACGGGGAAGATACTGAGCGGGCCGAGACTGCTGCCGGCRCCGACGTGGAGCTGGGGGACTTTCATGGGAACCTCCGGTTGATTTAGATCACTTCTGCGCTAATTGACTCCAGTATGCACGGCTTGCATCTTTAGCGCAATACTGAAATAAATAATCCTGTGAAAGATTCCCAGAACGGCGCCGGAACGTCCCTGCTCGACTACCCGCGCCCCTCGGTGGCGGTGGACACGGCGGTGCTGACGGTGGCAGACGGTTCCGTTTGCGTGCTGCTGGTGCGCCGCGCGGAGGATCATCAGCACGGACAGTGGGCGCTGCCCGGCACCTTCCTGCGTGAGCGCGAGACCCTGGCGGACGCGGTGCTGCGCTGCCTGCAGGAGAAGGCGGGGATCTCCGGGCGAGTACCGCGCCAGCTCCAGGTGTTCGACGACCCGGCGCGCGACGACCGCGGCTGGGTGCTGTCGGTGGCGCACGTGGACGTGGTGCCGCTGGCGGCACTGGAGTCAGCGTTAAAGTCCGACGGCGTCCGGCTGGCCTCCGTGACAGGGGAGCCGGAGCTGATCGCCGGGCTGCCGTACGGCCACGCGGAGATTGTTGCGAGAGCGGTGGAGTGGCTGCGGGCCGCTTACGCCGAGGCGCCGGACCCTGGTGCGCTGCTGGCTGAGCCATTCACGCTGAAGGGGTTGCGGGAGTTGCACGAGGTGGTCGCGGGCTCAAGTTTGATGCGGGACACGTTCCGGCGGTTCATGGAACCGAAGCTGCAGGGTACCGGGCTAATGTCCGACGGGACGCGGGGGAGGCCGTCGCGGTTGTGGCTGCGGGACGGGGAGTAACGACGCAGGCTCAATAGGTGACTTGCGCGTTAGGGCCTCGCAAGTCGACAGCGTCCGGCCCGACTGAATGCGCTCGATGGGCAGCGGGGAACTCTTCGAACGGGGAGTGTATACAGCGTGAGCCCATTGCCGTTCGCGATAGGCTGTGGGCGAAATGCCTCCACGGGAAACTTTGATCGATTTGCTTTCGGACGTTCAGGTGTTGTTCCAAGAGTGACGCAGACCAGATGCATAGCGGCCGCTATGCAAGATCAATCCTTGATGTTGGCCCAACAGAGCACGCCATGAAATATCTACGATGGGGAGTTACATGAAAACCAGAGACATTGCCAAGAAATACCAGCTTGACCCGGGGGACTTCGATCGGTGGTTAAAGCAATCCAGCTTCCAATTCAAGTCTGGGATTACTGGCCTGAGCGTCGACGACGGCGTCAACGCTGACGAGATGGTCGGCCACTTCAACCAGTACCGTATCCAGGAGAAGGCACGAGTAGCTGAGGAGCAAGAACGTCTCGCGCTAGAGCAGGCCAACGCGGAGCAAGCTGAGCTAGCCAAACAGCAGGCTATGGCGAGCATGCTCATCAGCTCCGGTTTCAACTTTGAGGGCTACAGCATCACCAAGTACTCGGGCTACATTTCCGGCGACGATGCTGTATCGATGGACCGACCAACCCACTGGTTTGGGAGTGTGAACAAGGATGTCGGCTCAGACTTGCTGTCAGGACTGTCGCACATCAGGCGAAACGCTCTAGCAGAGTTGAAAGAGGCCGCGTATGCGCTCGGATGCAACGCCGTGATC
>NZ_JBFRFD010000082.1:0-9297 GCF_052114645.1 Arthrobacter sp. 2YAF22_2 | reverse complement strand
TTCCTTGACTCGGTCAGTCTGGCGCTGGACGATGTGCGACGGGGTGACCTTGTCGGCCACGGCGTCGACGTTGGTGCCGAGCCGGGCGCGGGTTGCTTCAATGTCGGCGCGGATGGCATCCGGGTTTTCACTCATTGTGTATTCCTCGCTCTAGTGGCTGGGCTTGAGGGTCGGGGGGATTTCCTGGATCGTCGCCGCGGTCTGGGGCAGGCCCTTAATCGCTTTGAGTTCCTTGCGGCCCATCGAGGCCAAAACGGCGCCGATGATGCCCCAGATGACGGCGACGATGACGCCGGACCATCCGAGTCCCATCAGCGTTCCCAGCCCCCACCAAAGCGCGAGGGAGAGGAACAGCAGGACGAAGTGGCCCGCGACGCCGGCGCCGGCCAGCATGCCGCTGCCCTTGCCGGCACGGCTGGTGGTCTGCTTCAGCTCGGCCTTGGCGAGTTCCACTTCCTGACGCATCAGGGTGGACATGTCCCTCGTAACGTCGCCGAGCAGGTCGCCCAGGGAGCTGGTTTCGGCCTTCACATGGGCCTCAGTGGGAGGCATCGGGGCGCCCGTGGGCATCTCGCTGCTCATCGACGGCCTCCGTTCAACGGATCCTCACGGTCGGGGTCGACTGCCGGATCGAGGCGGTACGGATCCGCGGCCAGTGGGTCGTCGGCCCACCGGTCGGCCTGCGTTCCGGATCCCTCAAGCGGGTTCGGCGGGTAGGTCTCGACGCCCGGTGTGGCGGGGTAGGTGTCTGCGAAGCCGGCCGTCGTCGTTTCCGGGTAGGTGACCGGCGGCGGCGGAACCGCGACGCCGGCGTCGGGCACCCGGGTGACCGGCGCGTTGTACTGTGCCGCGGTGCCGGTGGATGCAGTGCCGCTGGAGGCCGTATCCGGGGCGCCGGCGCTCAGGCTCCGGCTGAGGCGTCCGGCGAGGATGCCGGCGCCGGCGGCTGCCAGCAGGAACGTGCCGGGGCGCTGGCGGGCGAACGACTTAACCTCGTTGAGCAGCGAACCCGGGTCCCGGTTGTCGAGCCAGGTGGCAACAGACTGGGAGCGCTCGGCGGCCTGGCGGATCAGGTCCGTCGCAACACCGGGCTGGTCCGAGGCGTCTGCCATCGAGTGGAGTTCGCTGGAGATGGAGTGCAGGCCCTGGGCGGCCTTCTGCTGCTGGGTGCCGGCCTGCGCGGTAAGGTCCGTCCGCGCCTGGGCGAGGAGGTCCTTGGCATTGCTCTTCACTTCGCCGGCCACGTTTGCCGCTTCGTCCTTGGCAGTCTGGGCGACGTTCTGGGCCGAGTCTGCAGCCTGCCGGGTCACTTCACCGGCCTCCCCCTTCGCGGCGTCGGTCTTCGAGGACGTCTCGGTCGTGGACGTGCCGGAGTAAGCGGGCGGGAACGTTGAGCTCGGCCGCAATTCAGGCTCGCCCTCTACCAGTCCGGGGGTACCGTAGGTGCTGTCCTGGGGCCATTGGTTCTCTGTCATCGTCGCTCTCTTTCCTTGTAGATCTGGCGCCGGCTGGGTGCTGCGACGCCGAACTCGAATAGTAAGCATGATTACTAATTCATAGTAAGCACGCTGACTATTCGATTACAAGCAGATTCGGAAAATCTCCCGTCCCGACAGCCAGCTAGGGTTGAACCATGGGTGAATCGGTGGACGGCTGATGGCGAAGCGGGGCAGGGCTGCCGGCCGGAATACCGGGACCTCGAGCCCGGGAGTGGTGGAAGTGCCGAAGGGCACTCGCCCGGACGGTCCAGTGGCGGGCGTCTATTACATCGACACCGGTGACTGCGAGCTGATCCCGGACCAGGACAATTCAACGGGCTGGCTGCTTCGGATCAACGGCGTCATGAGTTCCCACATCGACCTGGTTGACCCGCTGTTCCTCGACTTCGAGTACATGCGCTGGATCGCCGCCCTGGTGGAGTCGCGCTGGCCGCCGGCGGACCGGCCGAAGCTGCGCGCCCTGCACCTCGGCGGGGGAGCATGCTCACTGGCGCGCTACTTCCACGCGGCCTACCCGGATGCCCGCCAAGTGGTGGTGGAGCTGGACGGCAAACTCGCCGAGTACGTCCGCGGCTGGTTCGACCTGCCCAAGGCGCCGCTGCTGCGGCTCCGAGTGGGCGAAGCCCGGGAAGTGACGGAGAGCCTCACGCCGCAGACGAGGGACCTGGTCATCCGTGACGTGTTCGCGGGCGCCGTCACCCCGCGGCCGCTCACCACCAAGGAGTTCACCGAGCAGGCCAAGCGCGTCCTGGCGCCCGGCGGTGTCTACCTGGTGAACTCCGGCGACGCTCCCGCCCTGACCAACGCCCGGGAGGATGCGTCCACCATCGCGGCGGCCTTCGAGCACACGGTGATCATTGCGGACCCGGCCATGCTCAAGGGCCGGCGTTACGGCAACATGATCATTGCGGGCAGCGACCTGCCGTTCGCCGACGACCCCGGCCTCGCGCGGCGCCTGCTGGGCGGCGCGGTGCCGGCCCAGATCTGGGACGACGCCCGGGTGCGGGCCTTCGCCGCCGGCGCGGCTGTCCGCCACGACCCGGCATCGCCGTCGACTGCTCCCGCGCCGGAAGCCGGGCTCCCGCCGTCGTCGACTGTTCCGTAACGGCCCTTCTGCGGCCCCTAAACGGCGTTTACGGAGCAGCCGCTGTGCCTCCGCGGCCCAGGAGCGCCTCGCGGTGCGCGGTCGTCTGCCGGCGCAGGGCATGGGCGACGGCGGCCACGGCGGGCCGGCGCAAGGAATCTGGCCGGAGCACCATCCAGTAGGGGAGCAGCTCCGCGAACTGGTCCGGCAGCAACCTGACCAGGTCCGGGTGCAGGTCGGCGGCGAAGCACGGCAGGAAGCCGATTCCCGCCCCGGCCCGCGTCGCCTCCACGTGGACGAAGACGTTGGTGGAGCTCAGCCCGTCCCGCATGGCCGGAACCAGCCGGCGCGGTGCGTCCAGGTCATCCACCTGGAGCATCGAGTCCACAAAGTAGACCAGCGGGTGCTCCTTCAGTTCGTCCACCGAGGTCGGCGTCCCGTACTCGGCTAGATAGTCCCGGGACGCGTACATGCCCAGCATGTACTCGCCGAGCCTCGCCGCCTCCGCGCGGTGCACCTGCGGCTCGCCGACGACCACCTCGATGTCCAACCCGGAGCGCTGTTGGAGCGCGCGGCGGGTCACGGTGATGATCTCCACGCTGAGCCCCGGGTGGCGGCGGCGCAGCTTGGCCACCGCGGGTGCGGCGATGTAGGCGCTGAAACCGTCCGTGGCCGTCATGCGCACGACGCCGGTGACCGGGTCGGGCGCCTTGCCTGGCTGTTCGAGCGAACGCACTGCCCCTTCCACCTGCTCGGCGACGGCGACCGCCGCGGCGCCGAGCTCGGTCAGTTCCCAGCCGCCGGAGGCCCGGGACAGGACGCGGCCGCCGAGGGCCTTCTCCAGTGCCGAGATCCGGCGCGAAACCGTGGTGTGGTTCAGGCCCAGAACCTGGGCCGCCGTTGTAAACCGGGCCGAGCGCGAGACCGCCAGCAGCACCAGGAGGTCGTCGGGATTTGCATTCATATCTGCAATTCTGCACACATGTGGTGCCGGTTTGCCCATTGAACCGCAGGGACTGTGCGGCGATACTCAATGAAGCCCATTTTTAGTGCCGCGCGTCACAGTCGTGGACCGGGTCGACACCGATCGTGTTGGCTTGGCAGCATCCACCACTGAAGCGCGTGAACCTGAGGGCCGCGAATCTCTGAATTGGAAGGCTTGGGAATGGAAAATACGCTCAACGGCCGCAAGGCACTGGTCACCGGCGGCGCCGGCGGGATCGGCGCAGCCTGCGTCCGGGCCCTGGCCGCCAGGGGCGCAAAGGTGGTGGTTGCCGACGTCGACGAAGCCGCCGCCACCGCCCTCGCCGACGAGGTCGGGGGAACCGCCTGGACGGTCAACCTGCTCGACGTCGAAGCGCTGCAGACGCTCAGCCTGGATTGCGACATCCTGGTCAACAACGCCGGAATTCAGCGGATCAGCCCGATAGAGGAGTTCGATCCGGCCGATTTCCGCCGCATCATCACCCTCATGCTGGAGGCACCATTCCTGCTGATCCGGGCCGCGCTGCCGCACATGTATGCCGGCGGATTCGGCCGGATCATCAACCTCTCCTCGGTCCACGGGCTCCGGGCCTCGCCGTTCAAGAGCGCCTACGTCTCGGCTAAGCACGGCCTGGAAGGGCTCAGCAAGGTGACGGCACTGGAGGGCGGCGCGCACGGGGTGACGTCGAACTGCGTCAACCCGGGATATGTCCGGACGCCGCTGGTCGAGTCGCAGATCGCGGACCAGGCCAAGGTGCACGGCATTCCGGAGTCCGAGGTGTTGGCCAAGATCATGCTCACCGAGGCGGCTGTGAAGCGGCTCGTCGAACCCGAAGAGGTGGCCTCGCTGGTGGCATGGTTGGCCTCGAACGACGCCGGCATGGTCACCGGCGCCAGCTACACCATGGATGGCGGCTGGTCCGCCAGGTAGGGAGCCCGGGGGTACTCGCCCCTCCGCGGGACGCTGCTGCCGAGGTGAGACTTTGTGCCCAGTTTCTGAGACCGGAGCACCAAGTCTCACCTCAGCGCGGCGGGCTTCCCGCCGCCGCTCAGGTCAGCGGCGGAGCCCCGGCGGTCCGGCCCTAGCGGCAGACTCCCCAGCAGAGGTGCCGGTGGGTCCGGTAACGTCGTACAACCACGGTAAGGTCCGGCGTCGTGAGTAACACGAGTAACAGCTACCCCTTTAGTGCCGCCAATCACTGGGGCCGCAGGCTCGGACTACTTACCTGCGGGTAGGCCCGGCCTGCCGGCGGAGGTTCCGCCCGTGGAGCGCGACCGCCAATACAATCAGCGGGACATGGATGGCCGGGAGATTGTGCGCAAACCACTTCGGCAGGTAGATGTCCGTCACGGATCCGTCGGTTTCGCCCAGGTTCCTGGCTACCGCCGTCAGCGGGCAGTGGAAGCCGTTGGCCGCAAAGATCGCAGTTTCGGTGCCGACCACGGCAGCTGCCAGCGCGGCTTTCCGGTCCGAGCGGCCGCGGAAGCCGGCGTAGAGGACGTAGACCATCGCTCCCTCGATGGTGAACCAGGCGAAAGTGTGGACCGCTTTTACGGCCTTCAGCCCGGCGTTGCGGCACCGCCGGCCCCGATCTTCCGCGTCCTTCGCCGCGGCTGCGGCCGTGCCCGCAATCAACCAGCGCACGCTGGACCTCCTGGCATTCCGACGGGTCTGAACAGCGAAGCACCACTACCGGGCACCGCCTAGGGGCGGAGGTCCCGCGCTCGGGGCAGCGCCGGACCGCGGGTGCCGGCGGCCCGCCGCGCGAACGTCCGGTATCCCAGACGCTGTGCCGGTCAGGCACTTCCCGGTTCCAGGCGGCCGGGTGCATGCTGGAGTACGGGATCCCGGACACCCCGGCGCGCCGCCCGGGGCGCCGCCGCCGCGCCGCTGCCCCGACGCCGCCCGACATCGAAGAGGAACCCATGCCAACCGCCAGCACCAACTCCTCGCCGGCCAGGCCGGCGTCCAAGGTTCCGGCCGCCGAGAACACCCTGCGGATCCTGAAGCTGCTGGCCTCCAAGCGCGGCCCGATGGCGGCGTCGAACATTGCCACGGCTCTCGACCTGCCGCGTTCCACCGTCTACCACCTGCTCGGGGTGATGGAAGCGAACGGGTTTGTCCTCCATTTGCACGAGGAACAGCGCTATGGCCTCGGCATCAGCGCCTTCGAACTGAGTTCGGCTTATTCGCGGCAAGAGCCGCTGTCCCGGCTCGGCCGGCCGTTGCTGGCCTCGCTCGTGGACGCGATCGGCGAGAGCGCACACCTGGCCGTGTTGCATGGGCGGGACGTGCTGTACATCGTGGAGGAGCGGGCCAAGAACCGTCCGTCGCTGGTGACCGACGTCGGGGTCAGGCTGCCCAGCCACCTCACCGCCAGCGGCCGAGCCATCCTGGCGGCGCTGCCCAAGTCGCAGGTCCGCGCGCTGTACCCGACTGCCGCCGCGTTCACCGCCCGGCATGAGATGGAAGGCGCCATCATGAAGTACTCCGCGCTGTCCTCGCACCTGGACCAGGTGAGGCAGCGCGGCTACGCCACCGAACACGGCGAGGTGACGCCCGGCTTCGGCTCGATCGCGGCGGCCGTCACTGACCATGCGGGCTGGCCGACGGCCGCCGTCGCCGTGACGTTCCTGGAGGACAAACTGCCTGCGGAACAGTGGCCGGTCCTGGCCGCGCGGGTCAAGAAAACCGCCGACGATCTCTCGGTCCGGATCCATGGCCGCCCGGCCCCAACTAGCTCGCAGTAAGTGCCGTTTTGGGCGCCCAAAGCGACAAGTAATGCGAGTCAGTTGGGTCTGGCATCCCGGACAGCGACCGCGGAGACCCCCTGTTTCAGGCACACCCCACGCGCTTTAGTTAAGACAGAACCGCTTCCCCGGACCGTCCAGACAACTAGGAGTCTCCATGGCACCCGCCGATTTCACCACCGGTGCCCGCCCGGTCAAAGCAACCCGCGGCACCGAGCTCACCGCCAAGAGCTGGCAGACGGAAGCCCCGCTGCGCATGCTCATGAACAACCTCGACCCCGAGGTCGCCGAGCGCCCCGATGACCTGGTGGTCTACGGCGGCACCGGGCGCGCCGTCAGGTCCTGGGCCGCGTTCGACGCGATTACCCGCACCCTCGAAACTCTGGAGAAGGACGAGACCCTGCTGGTCCAGTCCGGCAAGCCGGTCGGCGTCTTCCGCACCAACGAATGGGCGCCCCGGGTACTGCTGGCCAACTCCAACCTGGTGGGCGACTGGGCGAACTGGCCCGAATTCCGCCGACTCGAGGCCGAGGGCCTGATGATGTACGGCCAGATGACCGCCGGCTCCTGGATCTACATCGGCACCCAGGGCATCCTGCAGGGCACCTTCGAGACCTTCGCCGCGATCGCGCGCAAGCTCACCGGGGATGAGAACGGCACCCTGGCCGGCACCCTGACCCTCACCGGCGGCTGCGGCGGCATGGGCGGCGCCCAGCCGCTCGCCGTCACCCTGAATGACGGCGCCTGCCTGATTGTCGACGTCGACGAAAGCCACCTGCGCCGCCGGGCCGGCAAGCGCTACCTCGACGAGGTAGAGACGGACCTCGACGCCGCAATCGCCAAGGTGCTCAAAGCCAAGGAAGAGCGCCGCGGCTGGTCCGTGGGCTACGTGGGCAACGCCGCCGCCGTCTTCCTCGAGATCCTGCGCCGCCACAACGCCGGCGAACTCACGGTCGACATCGTCACCGACCAGACCTCCGCCCATGACCCCCTCAGCTACCTTCCCGAGGGCATCACGGTGGCAGACTGGCACCGCGAGGCCGCGGCCGACCCGGAAGGCTTCACCAAAAAGGCGCAGGCCTCGATGGCCAGGCACGTGGCAGCCATGGTCGAGTTCCAGGACGCCGGCGCCGAAGTCTTCGACTACGGCAACTCCATCCGCGACGAGGCCCGCAAGGGCGGTTACAACCGCGCGTTCGAGTTCCCCGGCTTCGTCCCGGCTTACATCCGACCGCTGTTCTGCGAGGGCCTCGGCCCGTTCCGCTGGGTGGCGCTCTCCGGTGACCCCGAGGACATCGCGGTCACGGACAAGGCCATCAAAGAGCTCTTCCCGGAGAACAAGCACCTGCACCGCTGGCTCGACGCCGCCGCCGAGCGAGTCGACTTCGAGGGGCTGCCGGCCCGGATCTGCTGGCTCGGCTACGGCGACCGCGCCAAGGCAGGCCTGCTGTTCAACCGGCTGGTGGCGGAAGGCAAGGTCAAGGCACCCATTGTGATCGGTCGTGACCACCTCGACTCCGGCTCCGTCGCCTCCCCGTACCGCGAAACGGAAGCCATGGCCGACGGCTCCGACGCCGTCGCCGACTGGCCGCTGCTCAACGCCCTGCTCAACACCGCCTCCGGCGCCACCTGGGTCTCCATCCACCACGGCGGCGGCGTCGGCATCGGCCGCTCCATCCACGCGGGCCAGGTCTCCGTCGCCGACGGCACCGACCTCGCAGCCCAGAAGCTCGAACGCCTCCTCACCAACGACCCCGGCATGGGCGTCATCCGCCACGCCGACGCCGGCTACGACCGCGCCGTCGAGGTCGCCAACGAACGCGGCGTCCGCATCCCGATGCTCCCCACGGACTCCCTCACCTCGCAAGCTCGGCCAGGGAACCCTGTCCGCGTGGCCCCAGAGTCCCGCTAACCAAGCCCGCAAATCCTCGTCGATTGCTCCGTAAACGCCGTTTTGAGCCTCCAAAAGGGCCGTTACGGAGCAATCGACGATAACGAAGTAGGAATCATGACCATCACCACGCACTCACCCCTCACCGTCACCCTCGGCTCCAGCGGCGTCACCCCCGAGGACGTTGTCGCCGTCGCCCGCCACGACGCCCAGGTGACCGTTGCCCAGGACGCCCTCGACGCCGTCGCCAAGGTCCGCGCCCACATCGACGACCTCGCGCACAGCGAGACCCCGGCCTACGGCATCTCCACCGGCTTCGGCGCCCTGGCCAACCGGCACATCCCGGCAGAGTTGCGCACCCAGCTGCAGAAGTCCCTGATCCGCAGCCACGCCGCCGGCATGGGCCCGGCCGTGGAGCGCGAAGTGGTCCGCGCCATCATGTTCCTGCGCGCCAAAACCCTCGCGTCCGGCCGCACCGGCGTCCGCCCCGTGGTGCTGCAGACCATGGTGGATGTCCTCAACGCCGGCATCACGCCGGTGGTCCGCGAATTCGGCTCCCTCGGCTGCTCCGGCGACCTCGCCCCGCTGTCGCACTGTGCCCTTGTGCTGATGGGCGAAGGCGAGGCCGAGGGACCCGACGGCGTGCGGTACGGCGGCCGCGGGGAACCCGCCGTCGCCGAGCTCCTCGCCGAACACGGGATCGAACCCGTCACGCTCGCGGAGAAGGAGGGCCTGGCCCTGGTCAACGGCACCGAGGGCATGCTCGGCATGCTGCTGATGGCCATCGCGGACCTCCGCCAGCTGCTGACGACGGCGGACATCACCGCCGCGCTCAGCGTTGAGGCGCTGCTCGGCACGGACCAGGTGTTCCTGCCCGAGTTGCACGCGGCGCTCCGCCCGCACCCGGGCCAGGCCGCCGCCGCGGACAACATGCTCCGGGTGCTCTCCAACTCGGCGATCGTGGCCTCGCACCGGATCAACGACACCAAGGTCCAGGACGCCTACTCGCTGCGCTGCGCACCCCAGGTGGCCGGCGCCATCCGGGACACCGTGGACCACGCCGCCCTGGTCGCCTCCCGCGAACTGGC
>NZ_JBFRFD010000081.1:0-9308 GCF_052114645.1 Arthrobacter sp. 2YAF22_2 | reverse complement strand
AAATAAAACACACCACCCCACTCGGAGCCCGCTACAAGGACGCCATGAGCGCCTCCGTCCAGGTCTTCCTCTCCAACGAGCCCGCGGAACGTGTCGCAGCCCTCCTGCGCAGCGGCGGAATCACCTATCCGGGGCTCGACAATGAGGGCCTCGACGGCTACAAGATCAGGCTCGGCGAGGTTTCAGTCCAGGGATGGGCAATCAACTATGGGGAATCGTCGATCGATGAAGTGGGAGTCGCCGCCCCCGTCTACGATCACCGGGGCGCCCTAGTGGCCGCAGTGCTGATCTCGGCTCCTAAATTCCGCGTCTCACGCGAACGGCTGCAGGACCTGGGAGAAGCCTGCGCATCTGCCGCGGCCCGGGTAACGACACGGCTCGGCGGCCGATTGCCAGAAAAAGCAGAGCCTTCCCGCCGTCGATAGGCCAGCCGGTAAGCGGCCGCGATGGCTGCCACGGCTTCTCGACCTCGAGTTTGCCGTAAATGTGCGCAAGACGGGTTTTCACGGTTACCTCGGAGATGAAGACCCGTTTGGCGACGACGCGGTCGCTGAGACCGGTGGCAAGCAATGAAGGAGCCGGACTTCACGCGCCCTGAGCGTAGGCGCGGGATTGCCGCGGTGCAAAACATGGGCGGCGTCGGCATCGCAAACTACGTCAGCGTGCTCGAAGCGCTATGACTCAAGAAGGCGTCCAGTGTCCCACGACGGTGAGTAGCTTCAGGGAGGATGAGCCTCTACCACCCGCCAAGGCTCAGCGGGCACATGATCCACTCCGGATCAGTTTCCATGTCATGACGTTCCCTCGGCGTTCCTGCATGAACGGGCATCAGCGCGGAACTTTCTGGACCCGCCACAGCCCTAGGTCGATCTACGAACACTCAGCAAGTCACGTTGTAAGCGCCCCCAGCCACCATGAAGTGGTGAACGCGAAAACCCAACGGAACGGACTAACGAGGATGAAGGCCCACCACAGCCACCACAGTGCGGTACCGCCGTAGACGGCCGTTCCAACACAAGCAAATAGACCGTCGGGGACCCACAGACCCGATACACAGATCAGAGGCAAGAGTGTGCACAATGTGCACGCGAAGAAACACCAAAAAGCCCCTGAACAGGGAACTTGCGCCCGAGGTGGGACTCGAACCGGGTTCCAGCCCCCGGAAATCCGCCACTCCCCCGAAAAGCTCCGCAATCCGGCCCAGTCCGGCACCAGTGCGACCCGATCCGAAGCCCAGGGTGTGCACACTGTGCACACCCCCTGTTCTGCCCACTTCTGGCGCGCCCCAACAGGGTTGCCTAAACGAGCGCCCGGGCGGGGCGCGATTTCGCTCCGGTGTGAAGAATAGGCCTCCAGAACCTGACCGGCCCCGAATAAGCACCGCACTGCGGGGCGCCCCTCATGCTGGAAATCAACGAACATCATGGCGGCGGTTCCCTCCTCTCCGAAGAGCTCATGGAGAAACGAACAGCGACCTGCATGACCAACCGACAGGCCGTACTAAACCCCTTGCACGTGCCCCGGCAAGGACTGCGCGGGCCTCGTTGTCAAGGCAGTCAGGGTAATCGCCAACAGTCACCAACCACTGGCTGGCCACCTCCGAACAGAAGCGGCGTATAGGCCGTCCCGCGGGGAGCGGCACCGCTGCCGGAAATGGGCGATTGTAAGTGTCACGGTTCCAGTACAGACGAAACCCTACGGCGCCCGTCGGTGACCGTCGGCGCTAAATGGCGGTCCCATTGCGGCGCTATTTTGGCGCCGGGGACTGCCCCCGGTTTTGTTGACTCCTTGACCTAGCGAGCTGGTGCTCGTGGAAGGATGTTGACCATGCCCACGGCTTATGGGGCGGAGTTCCGCCAGGATGTTATTGATGTGGCCCGCAAGGGCGAGGCGCCGCTGGCGCAGATTGCGAAGGATTTCGGGCTTTCGGTCACGACGCTGAAGCGCTGGATCGCCATCGCCGAGCGCAAGGAGACCGGCGCCGGCCCGGCAGCGGCCGAGTCTGCCGAGATGCGTGAGTTGAAGAAGCGGAATCGGTTGTTGGAGCAGGAGAATGAGATTCTGCGCCGGGCTGCTGCTTATCTGGCGAGGGACATAAACCCAAAATGATGTACCCGCTGGTCACGGATCTTGCCGCCGATGGTGTTCCCGTGGCGGTGACCTGCAGGGTGTTGGGATTCAGCAAGCAAGGCTATTACCGGTGGAGATCGAACCCGGTGACAGAACGGGACTGGGTCGACGCGCATTTGGTCAACGCCGCCCTGGACATCCACGCCGACGATCCTGCGTTCGGGTACCGGTTCATCGCCGATGAGCTCCCCGAGAAGGGCATCAGAGCCGGTGAGAACCGGGTCCAGCGCCTGTGCAGGCACCACGGCATCTGGTCCGTGTTCTCCAAGAAGCGTGGCCTCAATCGGAAGCCGGGACCACCGGTCCACGACGACCTGGTGGAACGGGACTTCACCGCTGCTGCGCCGAACGAGCTCTGGCTCACCGACATCACCGAACACCCCACCGCGGAAGGAAAGCTCTACCTCTGCGCGGTCAAGGACGTCTATTCCGGCAGGATCGTCGGGTACTCGATGGACTCGCGGATGAAATCCTCGCTGGCCGTCGCCGCGCTGGAGAACGCGGTGCGGGCACGCCGCCCGGCAGGGACAGTGGTGCACTCGGACCGCGGCTCCCAATTCCGGTCACGCCGCTTCGTTGAATCACTCCGCCACCACGGACTCGCAGGATCGATGGGAAGAGTCGGCGCGTGCGCGGACAACGCCGCAATGGAATCCTTCTTCTCACTGCTGCAGAAGAACGTCCTGGACCGTCAGCGGTGGACCACGAGGCAACAACTGCGGCTGGCCATCACGACCTGGATCGAAAGGACCTACCACCGCCGGAGACGGCAAAGACGGCTGGGAAAACTCACGCCAATCGAATATGAAACAATCAACCGGACCGCGCTCACAGCGGCCTAAGACCCCGAGTCAACAAAAGCCGGGGCAGTCCCATACCGCCTTCCATGAACGCGGATGCATCCGATGGTCAGTCCTACCGCCTCGGGATGGCCAGGTTGCACAAGCACCAGAGTCTGCCCCGTATGGTCCTCGTTGGTCCCAAAGTCTTCAGTACTACCGACCCACGTAATGGGCCCTCGCTGCCAGCCCGTTGGCGCTGTCAGACCCAGTTCTTCGACAACATGGCTGACATCTTCGCCCGGCTTGAGTCGGCGAACAGTCAACGCACGGATGAAGTCATGCAGGAAATTTTGGAGCCCAATCACGTCCAGCAGAGAATCGGTAAGACGGTCACCCGTATCCATCGAAACCTCCCTCAAGTACGCCCAAGTCTACGATCGATTTGGGAGATTTTCATTTGGTTTCGCGGCCGGAGATGCGCGTAGCCGGGGTCAGGACGATGTGACGCGACCACATTTGGATTAGCCGCAGCCAAGACGAAGCATGAGGATATCGTTGGCTCCTTGACAGCGCGCTTGATCAGGCGAACCATGTCGGGTAATTGGCCTGCAGTCGGGAGAATTCCGCCACCGGCGGACTGTCGCAGACGCTGGCGAGCCTTGGACTTGCGCCTCCGGTTTGGGCCATTTGGGGAGGGTTTGAATCATGACAAATTTCACGCGGGTGGGCGACAGCGGCGCATTGGCTGGTGCCGCCACTGATATTGCGATTGAGCAGCTCGGGTTTTATTCGCTGACGGCGGTAAGAACGGGGTCGGGCATTCTGAAACTGATCAACTGGAGCACTGGCGGCCCGGGCGCTGTTGCTCGGAACTCGGACAGCGACGATCAGGCAGGCGAGGTAAGCGCGATTGCCGTCGCAAGAAATCGGAACCTTACCGTCACCGCAGTCCGCGACGGCAGCGGAGATCTGCTTCTCATTTCTTGGAATGACGGGATCGGTTCGGGCCCCATCTCTCGTCTCAAAGACACTCATGGCAAAGCTGGGGCAGCCAGCATTGTCACCATCGTGCCGGGGCCGCCGAAGACAGCAGCGGACTTGGTGACGGCGGTTCGGGCGGGCAATGGCTCTCTGAAACTCATCAACTGGGCTCTCGACAACGCCACGGGAACGATCACTCGTCTGGGCGACAGCGATGACCAGGCGGGCGCAGTAAGCCTCATCGCGGTCTCCGTGCCGTCGCCGAATGTTGTGCTTACCGCCGTTCGGGCCGGTAACGGCAAGCTCAAACTCATCAGCTGGGGCTTTTCCGAAGACGGCAAGAATATTTCCCGGCTGGGCGACAGCGATGACCAAGCCGGTGGGGTGAGTGAAATCGCCATGGCGGGCCTGGTCACGGCGGTCCGGGCTGGCAATGGCTCGCTGAAGCTCATCAGCTGGTCGCTGTCACCGGACGGCACACAGATCCAGCGGCTTCACGACAGCGACAACCATGCCGGCGCCGCGACCTGCATCTGCATCTCGCGTTTAGGCGACGCGCGATACGTGACAGCGGTACGAGCCGGCAATGGTTCCTTGAAACTGATCAGCTGGGATGTCGATCCGAACAGCGGAATTATCCAAAGAACTGGGGACAGCGATGACAAGGCGGGTGCTGTCAGCGACGTCGCTTTGGCCGTGCCCAGCGGAAACAACATCACGACCGCGGTGCGTGCTGGCAACGGGACGTTGAAGCTCATTACGTGGCGAATGGAGGACTAGAGACCGTATGAAGCGCGCGGGTGGGCAGACATAGGACTGGAACGAGGGTGCAGGAGGTTCGGGGGTCATCCATCTGCGTCACGCAGGCGCACGCTGAGGATCGGCTTACGGCAGCCGTTACTTGCTGGTTCGACGTATCGTCTCGGTACAGTTGCCCCATGTTGGACGCCCCTCTCGAGTCCCTGTCCCGAGACTTGCATGAGCACGGCGAAGGCGAGACTGCCCAGTGGATATCGCCGTCGTGCGGTGAAGGATCCTCTGATGGCCCGCCGGACCCGGTAGGTTCTTGGTTCCGCCTTGACCGAGTGGTCCTCGTTGGTGGAGTTGCCAACTCAACCGCACCGGGCCTGATCACCTCCTATCCTGGCGCTGCAGGAGGTAGCGCTGTTCGCACTCTGCGTCGTTCCACAGGAAGCTCCGCTTCGGTTCGGTTCATCAGGGCGTTGCGCTGGCCGGTTCCTTTTTGACGGTGGCCAGCAGGAGGACTCCGGCGACGGCGGTTGCCCCGGCGAGAAGGAAGGCAATAAATGCTGGCGCCGGGGCTGTGTCGGCCTCGCCGAGGACGGTGATGCCTAGGGTGACGGCGACGAGCGGATCGATGACTGTCAGGCCTGCGACGACCAGTTCGGATGTTCCTCGGGTGTGAGCGTTCTGGACCAGGAAGGTCCCGGACAGGGCCGCAATGACCAGCCCTGCCAGGCAGGTCAGGGACAGCCACTCGAAGTCGCCCTGGAAGAGTCGGGCGATGACGGTTTTGGCCAGAGCCGCGACGAATCCGAAGAGGATCCCGGCACCGACGGTGAACACGACGGCCCCCACCGGTGGCGCCAGAGACCGAAACCGGTACCCAGCGCGGCGAGGACGACGACTAGCAGTAGCAGGATGGTGATGAGGTGCCGGTCGCTGATTTCAACGTCTTGCGCGGAGACGGCCGCAACCGCGACGAATACCCCGACGCCGGTGATGCACAAGGCTACGGATGTGAGCGCGCGGCGGCCGGGGGAGCTGCGGGTCATCCTGGCAGTGGCCAGGGTCGTTACCACCAGGGCGACGGCGCCGATGGGTTGCACAACGATCAGGGGTGAGAACCTCAGGCTCGTGAGCTGCAGGAGTATCGCTGCTCCCAGCATGGCCGTCCCGGCCAGCCAGATGGGTTTGCGCAGGAGGGCCTGCAACCGGCCCCCGCCCATGCTCCCGGCGGCACGCCCCTGTGCGGGTCCCTGATCGTCAACGGCTTTGTGCTGGAAGAGGGTGCCGAGGGCCAGCAGCACCGCTCCGGCGACGGCGATCGGGATGCCGAGCCAGTGATAGGACGACAATGCCGGTACGGCGACAGTCTGGATCATGGTCCGACCCTACAGGTGCCGCCGTTTAGCGCTGCGGTCCACAAGTGTCCGAGATGTTGCCTTGCTGGGAGTTCTTTCAAGTTCATCTGCATCTCAGAGTCGGGGGTGGTGTGCTCAGTATCCGGCGACCGCATGTGGGACGTAAGGACCTTCCAGGTCGGCCTTTTCGTCGGGGGTGAGCGTTAGTTCCAGCGAGGCGAGGGCATCCTGGAGGTGGGCACGTTTGCTTGCCCCGACTATCGGCGCACTGACCAAGTCGTTGGAGTGGACCCAGGCTAAGGCGACCTGCGCGCGGGGCACGCCGCGGCGTTCTGCGATGACGCGCACCGCTTCGGAGACCGCCCTGTCGCTTTCCTCGGTGGTGTAAAGCGTCTTGCCGAACTCGTCCTTCTCTGAGCGGTTGGTTTTCTCGTCCCAGTCCCGTGTGAGCTTCCCGCGAGCTAGCGGACTCCAGGGCAGTATCCCGATTTTCTGGTCTGCGCAGAGGGGGAACATTTCGCGTTCCTCCTCCCGGTAGATCAAGTTGTGGTGATCCTGCATGCTGACGAAACGGGTCCATCCGTTTGATTGCTGCAGGTGAAGCGCTTTGCTGAACTGCCAAGCGGCCATCGAGGATGCGCCGATGTAGCGGACCTTGCCTGCTTTGACGACCTCGTGAAGGGCTTCCAGAGTCTCCTCGATCGGCGTATCGGGGTCCCACCGGTGAATCTGGTAGAGGTCCACGTAGTCCGTTGCCAGCCGGGTCAGGCTGGCATCAAGCTCCGCGAAAATAGCCTTGCGTGAAAGGCCCCGCCCGTTCGGACCGTGCCGCATCGCGCCGTGCACCTTCGTGGCGATGACGGTTTCGTCCCGGCGGGTGAACTCGGCCAGGGCCCGGCCCAGGATTTCCTCGCTTGAGCCGTTGGAGTACACGTTGGCAGTGTCAAAAAAATTGATGCCTGCCTCCACGGCCTGGCGGATCAGCGGCCGGCTCTGGTCCTCCGGTAGCGTCCAGGGATGCGGACCCCGGTCCGGGTCCCCGTACGTCATGCATCCCAGGGCCAGCGGCGAGATATCCATGCCGGTGTTTCCGAGTTTGATGTATTCCATGGGCGATCTATGCACTGATCGGCCTGGCGATGGCCTGGTTCCAGTTCAACCGCAATGGGCGCGGGCTGGTCAGCGATATGCTGCAGCCGATCATCGGCCGCCACCATCGCGGCTGGATCGGCCGTGTCGTCAACATCGCGGCGGTGGTCGCCACGGCGATCGGCGTGGCGACGACGCTCGGCTTCGGCACCATCCAGATCGCTGCAGGCGTGGAGCGCGTATTTGGCCTGCAGGCGACTGTACCGGTGCAGATGACCATCATCGCCATTGCCTTCGTGCTGTACATGGCCTCGACCGCCAGCGGTGTGGAGCGCGGCGTGAAGTGGCTGTCCAACTTCAACCTGGCACTGGCTGCATTGCTGGCCGCGACCGTACTTGTGCTGGGGCCGACTGGCTTCATCTTCGATACGTTCACCACCACGCTGGGTTCCTACCTCAACCAGTTGGTGACCATGAGCCTGCGCATGTCACCGTTCTCCGGCAGCACGTGGGTGGCCGACTGGACGATCTTCTACTGGGCCTGGTGGATTTCGTGGGCCCCGTTCGTGGGTTCCTTCATCGCGCGCATCTCGCGCGGCCGCAGCGTGCGCGAGTTCGTGATCGGCGTGGTGTTGGCACCGACCCTGCTGGGCTTCTTCTGGTTCGCCGTGTTTGGGGGAACGGCATTGTGGGCGCAGATCTTCGGCCACGCCGACCTTGTGCAGGCGCTGGGCAATGGCTATGAGACGGTGCTGTTCACCCTGTTCGACAGCCTGCCGGCGTCGCTGATGCTGTCGGCAGTGGCGTTGGTGCTGTTGATGATCTTCTTCGTGACCTCGGCCGATTCGGCGGTTCTGGTACTGGCCAGCATGTCCACCGACGAAGCCGGGGATCCGCCGCTGAAGCGCAAGCTGGCCTGGGGCATCGCGGTAGCGTTGATTGCGGCGGCATTGCTGCTGGCGGGCGGGCTGGATGCGCTGCAGGGCATGATCACGATTGCCGCGTTGCCGTTCGCGCTGCTGATGGTGCTGGTGATGGTGTCGCTGTACCGGGTCCTGGACCAGGAGTACACGCGGGAGCGGCGGCAGGCGCAGCGCCAGCGACGCATGATCGATGCGTGGATCGCACGCGAGATGGCAGCGCAGGAAGAGACCCAGGCGGAGGCAGCACGCGCGCAGGATCAGGATTGAGGGTGTTTTGCAGCCTGCGGCTGCACCGCTTTTTTCAGGCAAAGGCAAGGGCCGAAGCCAAGGCGGCTCTGGGTTATTGCTGGTTGGGCGGGGCGGTRTGGGTGGGCAGGACACGCCGTAAACCCWTCCMTGGGGGCTCGATGGCGCCATCCATGGCGCCAACGGTCCTGCCYACCCACACCGCCCCRCCTCTGACAGATYKCCGCGATCTGTCGGAACGGCATGGCCTGCYCTTGGTGGGTGTCGACCTTGGTCGACACGGTWGATCCACGCCATGCGTGGATSACGATTCCCGGCGTCGGGCTGGATAGACTGCATCCATGTCCATCGAACTTCGCCACCTGCGCTACTTCCTTGCCGTTGCCGATACCCTGCACTTCGGCCAGGCGGCCGAGCGGTTGGGGATGTCACAGCCTCCGCTCAGCCAGCAGATCCGGCAGCTGGAGGAACTGATCGGTGCGCGGTTGTTCGTGCGCAGCCACCGGCGTGTGCAGCTGACGGCTGCGGGGGAACTGCTGCAGGAACGTGCGCGCAGCATCGTGCAGCAGGTGGAATCGGCGGTGGATGAAGTGCAGCGCGCGCAGCGTGGCGAGCAGGGTGAGCTGCGTATCGGCCTGACCCGGGCCACGCCGTTGTCACCGCAGATTCCGCGTTCGATCCTGCAGTACCGCCAGCAGTATCCGCAGGTGCGGCTGCAGTTGAGCGAGATGAACACCCTGCAGCAGATCGACGCGCTGCTCGATGGCAGCCTGGATGTGGGCATCATCCGCAAGCGCACGCTGCCGGCCGAGCTGGTGGCGCACAGCCTGTTCGTCGATCCACTGGCGTTGATCCTGCATGCCGACCACCCTGCCCTGCGTCGCCTGTCGAAAGGCGGGACGCTGGCGTTGCGGGATCTGGCGCAGGAACCGTTCGTGGCATTCCGCCGCAGCGCCGGGGCGGGCATCCATGACCACATGATCGCGTTGTGTGCGGCGGCGGGCTTTACGCCGCGCATCGTGCAGGAGGCCGGTGAGGCGTCGACGTTGATC
>NZ_JBFRFD010000080.1:0-9310 GCF_052114645.1 Arthrobacter sp. 2YAF22_2 | reverse complement strand
TTGCTCGCAGCTGCTGCTGCTCTCGGCCGAGAACCCCGAGCCGCCGGGCGAGTTGATGTACAGGTAGATATCCTTCTCGGGGTTCTCGGCCGAGAGCAGCAGCAGCTGCGAGCAAATCGCGTTGGCGTTCTCGTCAYGGACCTCGGAGCCGAGCCAGATGATGCGCTCTTTCAGCAGGCGGTTGTAAATGTAGTTATCCTGGGCGGCCGGATCGACGGTAGCCATCCGGGGTGCCCCTGCTTGCTGTGACATATGTACTTACCTCTCGCTGGCGACGGTGACGCCACTGGACGGCATCACTGAACTTTCCTACTTGGACACTAACGGTTTTCGCAGCCGCTTTGTGCTCAGGCACAGGGCTGTTCGCTGACGGCGCACGACCGGCCGGGAGGGTTCATCGCGGGCTTAAAAAACAGCACCCCCGGATCGGTGATCCGGGAGTGCTGCGGGAAACTCGGGTACAGAAAGTGTTAGAACTTCACTGCTGCCGGGTCGTCGTTCTTAGCGGTTTCGGGTGCTGCTTCTTCGGAAGCAGCGTCCTCGACGTCGGTCTCGCCGGCTGCCTCGACCGGCGCCTCTTCGCCGCCGGGGCGGACGAAGTCGCTCAGGTCAACCTTGTTGCCCTCGGAATCGGTGACCTCGGCCTGGCCCAGCACGACGGCGAGTGCCTTACGGCGGCGGACCTCGGAGACCATCATCGGAACCTGGCCGCTCTGGTCGATGATCTGGGCGAACTGGTTCGGGTCCATGCCGTACTGGCTGGCGGTGGTGACGATGTAGTCGATCAGCTCGTTCTGAGTGACGTCGACTTCTTCCTTTTCGGCGATGGCGTCAAGGATGACCTCGTTCTGGAAGGCGCGCTCGGTGTTGGCCTTGACCTCGGCGCGGTGCTCCTCGGTGTCGTGATCGCCTTCACCGTGGGAGTTCTCGGCGCTGAAGTGCTGTTCGATCTGCTCGTCGACGACGGACGCCGGAACCGGAACCTCGACGAGCTCGACGAGCTTGTCCAGGACCTTGTCGCGGGCCTCTACGCCCTGCTCGACAATCTTGGAGTCGGCGGCCTGCTTGGCGAGGTCCTCGCGGAGCTCGGCCAGGGTGTCGAACTCCGACGCGAGCTGGGCGAAGTCGTCGTTGGCCTCGGGAAGCTCGCGCTCCTTGACGGCCTTGAGCACAACCTTGACCTGGGCGGACTCGCCGGCGTGGTCGCCGCCCACCAGGGTGGTGTCGAAGATGGCGTCTTCGTCGGCGCTGAGGCCGGTGACGGCTTCGTCGAGGCCTTCGAGCATGGTGCCGGCGCCGACCTGGTAGGACAGCCCGGACGCGGAGTCGACCTCGGCGCCGTCGATGGAGGCGGTGATGTCGATCGTGAGGAAGTCGCCGTCGGCGGCGGGGCGGTCAACGGACTTGAGCGTGCCGAAGCGGCCGCGCAGTTCGTCGAGGGCCTTGTCGACGTCGGCTTCGCTGGACTCGGCAGCGGCAACCTCTACCTTGATCCCGGCGTAGTCCGGGAGCTCGATCTCCGGGCGGACGTCAACTTCGGCGTGGAACTTGAGTTCGCCGTCAGTGGCGGACGGGTCCGGCACCTCRGTGATTTCAACCTCGGGACGGCTCAACGGCCGGATGCCGGTTTCCTGCACGGCGGTCTGGTACCAGCCGTTGAGGCCTTCGTTGATCGCCGTTTCCAGGACGTAGCCGCGGCCAACGCGCTGGTCAATGAGCTTGGAGGGGACTTTGCCCTTGCGGAAACCGGGAACCTGGATCTGCGAAGCAACAGTCTTGTATGCCTCTGCGATGCTGGGCTTCAATTCCTCAAAGGGGACCTCAACATTGAGCTTGACCCGCGTAGGGGTGAGGTTCTCGACAGCGCTCTTCACAGTCTAAGTACTCCTGGATTTGGGGGATGGGGTTCTGCAACACCACTGCCTGGCAGTCGCTGCAGAGTCGGGGTGACAGGATTTGAACCTGCGACTTCCTGCTCCCAAAGCAGGCGCTCTAGCCAAGCTGAGCTACACCCCGTAAGTGCACAGAACAGTCTACGGTCATAATGTGCCGGTTTGCACATTTGACACCGGGTGCCTGAATTGGGTTTAGTTGTATCCGGCTTCAACAGCCGCCCGGAAGCTTAGCTGAAGTTCCAGCAAGTTCCCGGGGACGTAGCTTAATGGTAAAGCCTCAGTCTTCCAAACTGATTACGCGGGTTCGATTCCCGTCGTCCCCTCCGAATATGACGAAAGCAAGGCCCCTCTCCGGAGGGGCTTTTTTCATGTCCGCGCCCCATGTCCAGGCCATCGATTGCTCCGCAGGTGCCCTTATCGCGGCTCAAAACGGCCGCTTTGGAGCAATCGATGAGGAGAGCCGGCACATCAGCCGGCTCAATCCTGCTGGCAGGCCGGGCACCAGTAGAGCTTCCGCGCGGCGTGCTCCGTCAGGGCCACGGCGGTCCCGCAATCCCGGCAGTCCAGGCCCTGCCGCCGGTACACAAAGTGCGCGTCCTCCGGGGCCGGCAGCCTGCCGCCCGGTCCCGTGAAGCCAAGTTCCGTGGCGCCTTCTTCCGTGGCGCGGGGCTCCGTCCAGTAGCGCGCCGGTGTGGTGATGATCCGGCCGTCGCGGACGCCGTCGGACATCATCGCGGCCGTATCGTCCCAGAGCCGCCCGGCGGCCTCCGCCGGCAGTGCTGCCCCGGGAAGCCACGGGTCCAGTCGCTGCCGGAACAGCAACTCGGCGCGGTAGACGTTGCCGACGCCGGCGATCACCGACTGGTTCATCAGCAGCGTCGCCAGCGGGGTGCGCTTCCTGGCCAGCCCGGCTATGAAGGCGTCCCGGTCGCCAGGGAGATTCCGCAGCGGATCAGGACCCAGCCGGGCCTCGACGGCGTCCGCCTCGGCTTCGGTCAGCGTTTCGCAGGTGGTCGCGCCGCGCAGGTCCGCCCAGCCGTGTCCGCTGACCAAGCGGACCCGGACTGCTCCGACGGGGGCCGGCGGCCCCGCGTACCCGGCACCCGCATGCCCGGCACCCGCCAGCCCGGCATCCGCGCCGCCGTCGTCGTAGAGCTCCCGCTCGCCCACTTTCCGGGGCGCGCCGATGCTGGACGCACCGCGGAAATCCTCGTCGCCGCCGAAGTCCCAGGCCCCGTACAGGCCCAGGTGCACGTGCAGGACCAGCCCGTGCTCGAAGCCGAGAAACAGGTGCTTCCCGTGCGCCGCCGAGCCGGTGAGCACGTGGCCGTCGAGCACGGCAGCGCCCTGGGCGAACCGCCCCTGCGGGCTGGAAACGGCGAGCCGCTCCCCCTCGAAGACGTCCGCGAACTGCCGGGCCAGCCGGTGGACCGAATGCCCCTCCGGCACTATTCGACGACCTCGCCGGTGGTCTCGTAGGTGGCGATCTTGCCGATCCGGCGGACGTGCCGCTCCTCGTTGCTGAAGGGCTCGGTCAGGAAGGCCTCGATGATTGCGGTGGCCTCGTCCACGCTGTGCTGCCGGCCGCCGACGGCCACGACGTTGGCGTCGTTGTGTTCACGGGCCAGCCTGGCGGTGTCGAGGTTCCAGGCCAGCGCGGCGCGGACCCCCTTGACCTTGTTGGCAGCGATCTGCTCGCCGTTGCCGGAGCCGCCCAGGACAATGCCCAGCGCGGACGTGCCGGCTGCCTGGTCGACCACCACGGCAGTGGCGGCGTTGATGCAGAAGGAGGGGTAGTCATCCAGCGCGTCGTAGGTCTTCGGCCCGTGGTCTACCACCTCGTACCCCTTGGCGCCGAGGTGGTGCACCAGGTGGGCGCTAAGTTCCATGCCGGCGTGGTCGGTGGCGATGTGAACGCGCGGGAAGTCCGGGGCAGTGGTCACGGGCAGATCCGTTCTGTGGGGAGCGCCGGAGGACTCGCGGCGCCGCTGGTCAGGGCTGTTCCCAGTTTACTAGGGCTGCGACGCGGGCGCCCCGCCGTTGCGGCGCGCCCGGGCAGCCACGCGGGACAGCACCTGCGCCACGTTGTCCGCCGTCGCGGCACTGCCGCCGCTCACCGTCAGCCGCCGGCCGTCGGAGCGGTCAACGACGACGGCGGGTCCGCTGCCGACCAGCAACGCCGTCGTGGCGCCGCGGCTCCGGTAGCCCCATCCGCCATAGTCGGCGGCCTTGACTTGTTGGGGCGTCGCCGCGTCGATGGCGGCGGCGGGCACATCCATGACCCGTACGAACCCGCCGGCGAACACCTGCAGCCCGCCGCGGTCCACCCGGATGCGGGCGAAGAGGAACACGGCCGCGAGCAAAGCTGCAGCTACGAGGACCGCCGCCAGCCACGGCACGGCGACGGTGAGCAGGGCAGCCGGTAACAGGGTGGCAATGCCGAGCATCACGAACACCGAACTGCGGGCGTGCACCCAGAGACCCACGGTGTCCCTGGCCAGCTCGGGGTCCTGTTCCCGCGCGAGGGCCTCCCGCACGGCCCGCTCGTCATCGGTGGACCACCGTTCGTCCGCCTTGAAGACGAACCCCATGACCACGCCCAAACCCAGCGCAGCCCCGCTGCCCATGGCCAAAATGGTCACATCGACGCGGGACTCCCGGGCGTCGGCGAGGCCCAGCTGGCCGACCAGCAGGGCGGCGAGGACGGCCGTGACGAAGAGGCTCATGCTCAGCCCGGCACCCATCATGAACCGGCGCATCAGCGCCGGGCGGGACAGCGGCGCCGCCTGCAGCAGGATGGCCCAGCCGACCAGCACGATSAGTCCCGCGCCGGCGCCCACGACGGCTCCGAAAGGCGCGAAGTCCGCGGCGCCGGCGTCGGTCCAGCGGACCGCCAGCGGCTCGGGCAGGTCGGCGCGGATCAGCAGTGCGCAGACCACGAACGCGGCCGCCAGCATGACGGGGAACCCCACGGCGAAACGCAGGGCCCTGGTGTCGACGGAATCCCGGATCTTTCCCATGGCTCCAACGCTACCCCTGCAGCACGCACGCGCAGACGATGCCCGCGGCCGGCCGCCGCTTGCCAACCGGCCTCACCGTGAAAGAATAATTTCACAGTATCGTTTCCACCTCTCCGACCAATCCTGGAGGCACCCCTTGCCCGGAATGAACCTCACGCGCGCCGAAGCCCGCGAGCGCGCCGAACTGATCGCCGTCGGCTCCTATGACGTCAGCCTGGACCTAACGCGGGGCGCGGAGGTCTTCGGCTCCACCACCGCCGTGACCTTCACGGCCACGCCGGGCTCCTCAACCTTCATCGACGCCGTCACCCGGAAGGTGCACAGCGTCACGCTGAACGGCCGCGAACTGGATCCGGCGGAAGTGTCCGACGGCATCCGGATCCAGCTTCCCGATCTTGCCGCCGAGAACGAACTCCTGGTGGTCGCGGACGCGCCCTACATGAACACGGGCGAGGGCCTGCACCGCTTCGTGGACCCGGTAGACAACGAGGTCTATCTCTACACCCAGTTTGAAGTTCCCGATTCCCGACGGATGTTCGCGGTCTTCGAACAGCCAGACCTCAAGGCCAGCTTCAGTTTCACCGTCACCGCACCCTCGCACTGGGATGTTGTCTCCAACTCCCCCACCCCGGCGCCGGTGGAAACCACCCCCGGCATGGACGGCGGCGCGCGGTCGGTGTGGAAATTCGCGCCCACCCCGCGGCTCTCCTCCTACGTCACCGCGTTGATCGCCGGGCCGTACCAGTCCGTCCGCAGCGAAGTGAAGTCCGCGGACGGCAAGGTCACCCCGCTGGGCGTCTATGCGCGCAAGTCGCTCATGCAGTACCTGGACGCGGACAACATCTTTGAGSTCACCCGGCAGGGCTTCGAGTTCTTTGAGGCCCAGTTCGGCTGCCCGTACCCGTTCGAAAAGTACGACCAGCTTTTCGTGCCGGAGTTCAACGCGGGTGCTATGGAGAATGCCGGGGCCGTCACGATCCTGGAGGGCTACGTCTTCCGCAGCAAGGTCACGGACGCGCAGGTGGAGCGCCGCGCCATCACCGTGCTGCACGAACTGGCCCACATGTGGTTCGGCGACCTGGTCACCATGCGCTGGTGGAACGACCTCTGGCTGAACGAGTCCTTCGCCGAGTACATGTCCCACCTGGCCGCCGTCGAAAACACGAAGTTCGACCACGCCTGGACCACCTTCGCCTCGGTGGAGAAGTCCTGGGCGTACCGGCAGGACCAGCTGCCCACGACCCACCCTATCTTCGCCGAAATCAACGACCTGGAGGACGTCGAGGTGAACTTCGACGGCATCACCTACGCGAAGGGCGCCTCGGTGCTGCGGCAACTGGTGGCCTGGGTCGGGCCGGAAGAGTTCATGGCCGGCGTCCGCGAGTATTTCCGCAAGCACGCCTGGCAGAACACCGAGCTCAGCGACCTGATGGTCGAGCTGGAAAAGTCCAGCGGCCGCGACCTGGACCAGTGGGGCCGGCTCTGGCTGGAGACCGCCGGGGTCAACACGCTCAAGCCCGAACTCGCCGTCGAAGCTGACGGCACGATTTCGTCCTTCGCCATCCTGCAGTCCGCCACCGAGGCCCAGCCGACGATCCGGCCGCACCGGCTCGCTGTCGGCTTCTACAACCTGGACGGCGCCGGGAAGCTCGAGCGCGTGCACCGCGAGGAGCTCGACGTCAACGGCGAGCGCACTTCAGTTCCGGCCCTGGCCGGCCTCGCGCAGCCGGACCTGATCCTGCTCAACGACGACGACCTCGCCTACGCCAAGGTCCGGCTCGACCCGAAGTCCCTTGCCACCGCCACCGCGCACCTGAAGGACTTCGGCCGGAGCCTCCCCCGCACCCTGGTCTGGGGCTCGGCGTGGGACGCGGCGCGCGACGGCGAAACCCCGGCGCGCGGCTACGTGGAACTGATCCTGGCCAACATCGCCGAGGAATCCGACTCGTCCGTGATCCAGGTCCAGCTCCGCCAGCTCGCTACCACGCTGAACTTCTATGTGGCCGCGGAGTACAAGGACGCGACCGCGGCGGCGGCCGCCGACCGGCTTTGGGAGCTCGCCTCCCGCGTGCCGGCCGGTTCCGACGCGCAGCTGCAGTTCGTGAAGTCCTTCGCCCTGCTGGCGCGCAGTACCGGGCAGCTGGACACGGTCGCCGGCCTGCTGGACGGCTCCCGGGAACTGGCCGGCCTCGCCGTGGACCAGGACCTGCGCTGGGAACTGATCGCGTCCCTCGTGGTCGGCGGACGCGCCGGCCAGCAGCAGATCGACGCCGAACTGGAGCACGACAACACGGCCACCGGCCAAAACGCCGCGGCCCTGGCCAAGGCCGCCATCCCCACCGCCGAAGCCAAGGCTGCGGCCTGGGAGTCGATTGTGGTCAAGGGTGAGCTGTCCAACGCGCTGCAGGGCTCGGCGGTCGCCGGTTTCACGCGGGTGCTGGACACCGGGCTGCTGGAGCCCTACGCCGGGAAGTATTTCGAGGCCGTCCCGGGGATCGTCAAGGACCGCACCCACGCGCTGGCCCAGCAGATCGTCGTCGGGCTCTACCCGGCGCAGCTGACCACGCAGTCGACGGTGGACCGCACGGATGAGTTCCTGGCTTCGCTACCGGAAGACAGCGCGGCGTTGCGCCGGATGATGCTGGAAAACCGCGACGGCGTCGCCCGGGCCCTGCGCGCACGCGCGTCGGACGGCTAGGACCGGAATGAGCCTCGACGAGCACCATTACACATTGGCAGTCCGCTGGACCGGGAATCTGGGCGGCGGGACGGACACGTACCGCGGCTATTCCCGCGACCACGACGTCGAGATCCCCGGCCTGCCGGTCCTAAAGGGCTCGGCGGACCCCACGTTCCACGGCGACGCTGGACGCTACAACCCCGAGCAGTTGCTGCTGGCGGCGCTCTCGCAGTGCCACATGCTGTCGTTCCTGCACGTCGCCGTCAAACACGGCGTGGTGGTGACCGGGTACGAGGACTCCGCCGAAGGCGTGATGCGGACCAACCGGGACGGCAGCGGCCAGTTCGAGTCAGTGACGCTCAAGCCCCGCGTGACGACGGCGGCTCCCGTTGCGGAGCCGCTGCTCGAGGAGCTCCACCGGGAAGCGAACGCGGTGTGCTTCATCGCCCGGAGCGTGAACTTCCCGGTGCGGCACGAGACCTCGGCCGCCGCGGGTCCGGGCGCCGTGGATCGGGGCGCCTCGGCTCAGGCGGACTGAGCCGCCCGCAAGTCGCGCACCAGCCGGCGCTCGGCGTCGGGGCTGAGACCGGCCTTTCGTTCCCGGTCCAGACCCCGGCGCCGCTCATCCGCGAGGCTGTCCGCCAGCGTCCGGGTCCACCGGCGCAACCGCAGACCCGCCGCGCGGGCCGCGGCATTGCTGCGCGCGGAAAATCCGTCGTGGCCGGGTGGCAGCCAGAGCGGCAAGGAATCCGGTCCTGCCCAGTAGTTCGCCCCGCGGGCGGCCAGCCAGCCGGCCGGCGCCATCACCGTCTCGGAGACTCCCCCGGACAGCCGTCGCGATTCTTCGAGGTACGCGGCAAATGGGACCGGGTCACCGACCGCATTCAGCACCCCGGTGACACCGGCTTCGGCTGCAAACAACAGCCAGGCCGCCAGGTCGCGGACGTCGATCACCTGGGTCGGAGCTGCGGGAATCTCCGGAGCCAGGACCGGGCCGGAGGCTCGGGCGAAGCGGGCGGGCCAGTAACCGTAGCGGTCTGAGCCGTCTCCGGGCCCTCCGATCAGTCCGGACCGGCACAAGTGCGCCCTGTCGCCGACAAAGTCCGCCGTGGCCCGTTCGATGGCGGATTTCGCCTCGCCGTAGTTCTCCGCTGTCGGCTCCGCGCTCCCTGCCAGCGGCTCCAACACGGGGGCGTCCTCCGCGGCACCGCGCACTGAATGGTCGGCGTAGACCGAGCAGCTCGAGACGAACGTCCAGTGCCGGGCGCGGCCGGCCAAGGCTTCGAGCGCCTCCCGCGCCTGCAGCGGATCCCGGGCGACCTCGATGACCGCGTCCCACTCCCCTGCAGCGCTCGCGCCGGCGTAGGCGGCCGGACCCTGTGCCCGGTCCGCCTGCAGCCAGCCGGCGCCCTCCGGCGGCGGCGAGCTTGTTCCGCGGGCCAGACAGAGGACGTCGTGCCCGCCGGCCACGGCCTGCCGGGCAATTTCTGCTGACAGGAAGGCTGTGCCGCCGAGGACCAGGATGCGCATGGGGCAACGCTACGGCGCTACTGTTGAAGGTGAACAGAGTGTTATGCGCCCGGCGAACGCGGGCGCACGTTAGGAGCAAACCCCACCGATGTACAGCCTGACCACCGCCGCGCCCATCACGGCGCCGGATATCTCCGSCATCAACCTGCCGGGTGTCCTGATCAGCATCGGAGTGGGCGTTGCCG
>NZ_JBFRFD010000079.1:0-9375 GCF_052114645.1 Arthrobacter sp. 2YAF22_2 | reverse complement strand
GCTGGGGACGGGACCGCCGGAGGCCAGGGCGTTGGAACTCACGGGAGCAGATCGCCGGCGTTCGGAGCCTTCGACAGCGTGCCGTACTTGGTGGCGGCGTCGCCGAGGGTCTTGAATGCGTCCTTGTTGAAGTCGACGGTCCAGTGCGTCAACGTCATCTTGGATCGGGCGGCCTCGTCGATCTTGGTGTAGGTTCCCACGATGTCACGGACTTCCTGCGGGTGGGCCTGGGCATACTCGAGGGACTTGTTCATGGCCCGGGTGAACTTCTGCGTCAGCTCGGGCTTGTTCTTGATGGTGTCCGACTTGGTGAAGTAGCCGGCGATATCCAGCTTCGGGCTCATGTCCACGAAGTTCCAGTCGACGACGGTTCCGCCGGCGCCCACGGCCTTGGACATGAACGGCTCCAGGATCCAGGCTGCGTCGACCTGCTTGTTGGCCAGGGCAGCGGGCGCGTCCGGGAAGGCCACCTCGACAAATTTTACCGTCGAGGGGTCACCGCCRTCCTTTTCGATAGCGTGCTTGATGGTGGTGTCACCGATGTTGGAGAGGTTGTTCACCGAGACCGTCTTGCCGGCGAGGTCCTTTGCGGACTTGATGCTCGATCCGGCGGGAACGACGACGCCGCCGACATCCTTGCCCTCCTCACCAGTGGTCGAGGCACCGTTGGCCACGAACTTCAGGTCCAGGCCCTTGTCCTTCGCGACCATCACGGAGATCAGGTTGGAGAAGGCGAAGTCAAAGCTGCCGCTGACGACGCCGGGGACGATCGCGGCTCCGCCGCTGGCCGTCTGGATGTCGAGCTGGAGTCCTTCGTCCTTGAAGAAGCCCTGCTTGTTGCCTAAGTAGATCGGGGCGCAGTCCACGATCGGGATGACGCCGACGCTGACCTTGGTCAGGTCGCCGCCGCCGCTGGCGCCGGCGGATGCGCTGCCGCCGCCGGTGGAGCTGGGCGATCCGCTGCCGCAGGCCGAGAGGGCCAGGACGGAGGCGGCCGCCAGCACCGTGATAATACGACTTTTCATGGTCACTCCTATGTGCGCATTGGCATGGGAGCGTCAAAGCCCCCCCCAAGCCCGGACTGTTCGCCTTTCGAACAGAAGTTCAAATTCAATCCTAGTCGAAGATGTTGTGAGTTCCACCACATCGAATGCATTGTTACGGCTCTGAGACGGTCGCGGCGGCAGGCTCCAGCGGCACGCCAGGCGCCCGGCACAAAGGAACGCGGGGTCACGCATGGCCCATCCGGAGATGCCGGACGGGCCATGAGTGACCCCGCGCTGAACTGCGGCGTGCAGGTGTTGAGGTGGTGCGCCTACGAGCGGGTGAGCGCCCGCTCATCCTTTTCGGCCGGCGAGGCGGGCGTGCCGTTGACGGCGGCCTTGGCCTCGGCGAATTTCTCGTTGAGGCGGGAGTGGCGCTGGCCGTAGGCGAAGTAGATGGCGATGCCGATGACCAGCCAGATGGCAAAGAAGATCCAGGTCTCCACAGCCAGGTTGGTCATCAGGTAMAGGCACAGCGCGGCCGACACGACCGGCAGCACCTTGCCGAACGGCACGCGGAAGGCCGGCTTCAGGTCCGGGCGCTTCTTGCGCAGCACCAGGATGCCGAGGCTGACCATCACGAATGCGGACAGCGTGCCGATGTTGATCATTTCCTCGAGCAGGTCCACGTTGGTGAGCCCGGCGACCACAGCGACAGCCGTGCCACAAATGATCTGCAGGCGTGCCGGGGTGGCCCGGATGGTCGAGGTCTTGGACAGCGAACGCGGCAACAGGCCGTCGCGGCTCATCGCCATGACCACGCGTGAGAGGCCCATCAGCAGCACCATGATCACCGTGGTCAGGCCTACCAGGGAGCCGAACGCGATCACTTTGGCGGCGTCGGTGTTCCCCACCGCCTCGAAGGCGGTGGTCAGGGTCGGGTTCTTCGCCTCGGCCAGCTTGGTATAGGAGACCATGCCGGTGAGCGCGAGCGAGACCAGGATGTAGAGCACCGTGACGATCGCCAGGCCGCCGAAGATGCCGCGCGGCAGCGTCTTCTGCGGGTTCTTGACCTCCTCCGCGGAGGTGGCGACGACGTCGAAGCCGATGAAGGCGAAGAACACGAGGGCGGCGCCGGCGAAGATGCCCAGGGTGCCGTACTGCGCCGGGGCCGCGCCGGTGAGGAAGCCGAAGAAGGACTGCTTCAGCACGTCCGTGGCGCCCGTGCCGCCGGTGGGCTCGGAGGCGGGGACGAACGGCGTGTAGTTCTCGAACTTCACGTAACTGAAGCCGACCACGATAACGAAGAGCACGACGGCGATCTTGATCAGCGTGAAGACGTTGCCGACGCGGGCGGACAGCTTTGTCCCCAGCACCAGCAGCACGGTGAASACSGCGACAATSAGGAARGCGCCCCAGTAGAGCTCGATACCGCCCACGGAGAGGGCCGGCGGAACGTCCAGGCCCATCAGTGCAAAGACCTTGCTGAGGTAGATGCCCCAGTACTTGGCGATCACGGCGGCGGCGGTGAAGAGCTCAAGGATGAGGTTCCAGCCGATGATCCAGGCGAGCACCTCGCCCATGGTGGCATAGGTGAAGACGTAGGCGGAGCCGGCCACGGGGATGGCGGTGGCGAACTCGGCATAGCACATGATCGCCAGCGCGCAGGTGACCGCTGCGATCGCGAAGGAGACGGTCACGGCCGGGCCGGAGAAATTCGCGGCGGCTTTGGCGCCGACCGAGAAGATCCCGGCGCCGACGGCGACGGCGACTCCCATGATCATCAGGTCCCAGGTGCTGAGCGAGCGTTTCAGTCTCCGCCCAGGCTCATCGGCGTCGGCAATCGACTGCTCGATGGATTTGGTCCGGAAAAGGTTCATGGCTAAGTCCAAAATCTCGGTAACTGGATGGAAAACAGACCTATTAAGAGTAGTGTCCATCCACTGGACGGCCATATTTATCTCACATCGTGAGACGTTGCGGCGGGTACCGCGGGACCGTCGGGGCCGCTCGGACCGCTTAGACGGGCCAATCCATCAGGGTCGAGCGGATCAGGAAACGCTTCCCCTCGGGCGCCTCGACCGAGAACCCGCTCCCCCGGCCTGGTACGACGTCGACGGTCAGGTGGGTGTGGCTCCAGTAGTTGAACTGCTCCTTGGACATCCAGAATTCCAGCGGCTGCGGCTGCAGCCCGTCCGAAATATCGAACAGGCCCAGCAGTACGTCCGAGTCGCCGGTAAGGAACTCCCCCGCCGGGTAGCACATGGGCGAGGAACCGTCGCAGCATCCGCCGGACTGATGAAACATCAGCGGACCGTGCTGCCGCCAGAGCGTGCGAAGCAGCTCCACAGCCTCGGGGGTGAGCGCCACCCGGGAAAAGTCCTCGCCGGCCAGTGTCACGGCGGCGTCAAGCCTGGTCTGGGACATCGGGGCTTCTCCTGGGTCGGTGGTATCGGTCGTGCGGGGCGGACCGACCGGTCCGCCCCGCTGCGGCGGCTTAGAAGAAGCCGAGCTTGTTCTCGTTGTAGCTGACCAGCAGGTTCTTGGTCTGCTGGTAGTGGTCCARCATCATGGCGTGGTTCTCGCGGCCGATGCCGGAGGACTTGTARCCGCCGAACGCCGCCCCGGCCGGGTACGCGTGGTAGTTGTTGACCCACACCCGACCCGCTTGGATCTCGCGGCCGGCGCGGTACGCCACGTTGCCATTGCGGGACCAGACACCGGCGCCGAGGCCGTACAGGGTGTCATTTGCGATGCCCATGGCGTCGCTGTAGTCGCTGAAGCGGGTCACGGAGACCACCGGGCCGAAGATCTCCTCCTGGAAGATCCGCATCTTGTTGTGGCCCTCGAAGATGGTGGGCTGGACGTAGTAGCCGCCGGCGAGGTCGCCGGACAGTTCGGCGCGGGCACCGCCGGTGAGTGCCTTGGCGCCTTCCTGCTTTCCGATGTCCATGTAGGAGAGGATCTTTTCGAGCTGGTCATTGGAGGCCTGGGCGCCGAGCTGGGTGTCGGTGTCCAGCGGGTTGCCCTGGATGATCTTCTGGGTGCGGGCCAGCGCGTCGGCCATGAAGGAGTCGTAGATGCCCTCCTGGACGAGGGCACGCGACGGGCAGGTGCAGACTTCACCCTGGTTGAAGGCGAAGAGCGTGAAGCCTTCCAGTGCCTTGTCGTAGAACGCGTCGTTGTTGTCCGCGACGTCGTTGAAGAAGATGTTGGGGCTCTTGCCGCCCAGTTCCAGCGTCACCGGGATCAGGTTCTGGCTGGCGTACTGGCTGATCAGGCGGCCGGTGGTGGTCTCGCCGGTGAAGGCGATCTTGCGGATCCGGGGGCTGGAGGCGAGCGGCTTGCCGGCCTCGACGCCGAAGCCGTTCACGACGTTGATGACGCCCGCGGGCAGCAGGTCGCTGATCAGTTCCATCAGCACCAGGATCGAGGACGGGGTCTGCTCGGCCGGCTTGAGCACCACGGCGTTGCCGGCGGCGAGCGCGGGGGCCAGCTTCCAGACGGCCATCAGGATCGGGAAGTTCCACGGGATGATCTGGCCGACGACGCCGAGCGGCTCGTGGTAGTGGTAGGCGGTGGTGTCGTCGTCGAGCTGGGACAGCCGTCCTTCCTGGGCACGGACGGCGGACGCGAAGTAGCGGAAGTGGTCCGCGGCGAGCGGAATGTCCGCGTTGAGGGTTTCGCGGATCGGCTTGCCGTTGTCCCAGGACTCGGCGACGGCCAGCAGCTCGGTGTTCTCGTCGATCCGGTCGGCGATCTTGTTCAGGATGGCGGCGCGCTCGGCGACGGAGGTCTTGCCCCAGGACGGGGCGACCTTGTGGGCGGCGTCCAGGGCCAGTTCAATGTCCTCGGCGGTGCCGCGGGCGACCTCGCAGAAGGCCTTGCCCGTCACCGGCGTGATGTTCTCGAAGTACTGGCCCTTGACCGGGGCCACCCACTCGCCGCCGATCCAGTTCTCGTAGCGGTCCTTGAAAGTGACCTTCGAGCCTTCAGTACCGGGCTGTGCGTAGACAGTCATTGCAGCTCCTTTGCTGTGCAAGATTGGTATGCAGGATTAATGCGGGAGCGGCCGTGATCCCTGCGGCTGCCGCTGGCACCAGCCTAGGAGCGGGGAGGTTGCAAGCAGGTTGCAACCTCCCCGCCTGCCCCCTAACCTCGCAAGCTCGGCCAGGGAACCCGGCAGGCGTGGGCCCAAATCCGCCGCGGCGGACTCAGGCGCTGAGCTCCGCTTCCAGCCGTTCGATGTCCGCGACGACGGCGGCCCGCTTCGGCGAACGCGGCGGCAGCAGCTTCAGGGCGGCAGTGCGGACGACGACGTCGTCCCGCGCTTCGGGCAGCTCCGCGTACCGCAGCAGCGACTCGGCACTGCCGTCGGTCAGGACGGCCTCACGCAGCAGGGCGGACAGGCGGCGGCGGAGTTCGACGATGCCGGGCGCTTCGGAGCGCGGCAGGACGGCGCCGCGGTAGATTTCGAGGGCGATCCGGTGCGCGCCGCGCTGCAGGCAGCTGAGCACCTGGCCGGAGTCGGGCGCCAGGTCCACGGGCAGCCGGTAGGGCCGTGACGCCGGGACCGCTTGTGGGTTGAGCTGCTGCAGGACCCTGCGCAGCCGCACCATCTCGGCGCGCAGCGTCATAGTGGAGCCGCTGCCCGGGTAGAGCAGCGCGCTGAGCTCCTCGGCGCTGAGCCCTTCCGGATGCGCGCCGAGCAGGGCCAGGATTTCGCTGTGCCGGGCGGAGAGGGTGACGGTGCGTCCGTCCAGGCTCAGCACCGCCTGGTCGCGGCCGAGCAGTTGCAGGCTGTTGCGGTAGAGGCTGGACGCCGTCACGGCGCGYGGACCGGCGGACGTGGCCTTGCCGGCGAACCCCTTACCGCCGGCGTCCGGCGAGGCTCGGCGTCGGACCGGCGGGCCCTGCCGGGCGGCGGCGCGCTGCAGCCGCTCCACCCGCAGGTGGGCCTGGGCGGCGGCGACGGTCGCCTCGACGAGGGACAGGGTGTGGGGCGCGACGGCGGATTCGGTGCCGGTGATGTCCACGACGCCCAGGAGGGCGCCGGAGTCCGGATCGTGGAACGGTACGGCCGTGCAGCTCCAGGGGTGCACCGACCGCTTGTAGTGTTCGGCGCCGGCGATCTGGATGCCGCGGCCCAGGGCCAGCGCGGTGCCCGGGGCGCTCGTGCCCACGGTCGCCTCGGACCAGTCGGCGCCCGGGACGAACATCATCCCTTCGGCGCGGCGCTGCATGACGGGATCCCCCTCGACCCACAGCAGCCGGCCCACCTCGTCCCCCACGGCCACCAGCATGCCGCTGTCGTAACTGGGCAGCACGAGTAGTTTGTGGATCACGGGCATGATCGCGGCGAGCGGATGCTGCCGGCGGTATTCTTCGATTTCCTCGCGGTCCATCGCCAGCGGGGCCTCGGGGTTATCCGGGTTGGCGTGCAGTTGCGCCGAGCGCTGCCAGGATTCCCGGATCAGGCTGCGCAGCCCGGTCAGCTGCTCCCCGTCCAGGCCGAGGCCGCCGAGCTGCTCATGCCCTGCGCGGGCATACCGCTGGAGCAGCTCCGCGCTCATGCCGGGGCCGGAACCGCGCGGGGCGTCCTGCTCGACCGGATTCCGCATTGAATCTCCCACCTGATTGACGCCTTCGTCAGCGCGACGGCATGCCGCAGTCGGCGTCGTCCCACGAGTCTAGGGGGCGGGCGGGAGCCCCGCCAGAGGATGCGCGTCCGGCTAGTCAGCCCCGGGAAATCCGGATCATTTCGTCCCGCGGGACGACCTTGATGCGTTCACGTACGACGCCGTCCGCCGCGCCGCCGGCGGACCACGCCGCGCCGAGGGCCAACTCGTGCGCATCCAGCTTGTTCCAGCCCTCCCAAGTGGTGTATTCGACGCCGCGCTGTTCAAGCAGCTCGATGATCGCCTGCGGGTCCGGGTTCCGGGCCGGCGGAAGGGTCAACCGGTCCTCCAGCAGGAAACCGATCGTTTCCAGGGCATCGCCCTTGGTGTGGCCGATGAGTCCGACCGGGCCGCGCTTGATCCAGCCGGTGGCGTAGATGCCGGGCACCGGGTTGCCCCCCGCGTCGAGCACGCGGCCGCCCTCATTGGGGATGACCCCGCGCCGGGCATCGTACTCCAGCTCGTCCAACGCGGAGCCGTGGTACCCGATGGCGCGGTAAACGGCCTGGACCGGGTAGTCGACGAACTGGCCTGTGCCTTTGACGTTGCCGGTGCCGTCGAGCTCGGTGCGCTCGAACTTGATGCCCGACACCTTGCCCGGGTGGGCGCCGTCGTCGTAGATCTCGACCGGGCTGTGCAGGAAGTGCAGGTGCAGGCGCCGGGAGGACGGCTGCTCAGCCTCGGCGTGCTCTTCGACCAGCCAGTTGCCCAGCGTGTTCACCATGGTCTTGATCTGGTTGTTCGTGCGGATAGCCTCGTCTGAGGCGTCGTCGAACTCGAAGTCCTCCGGGTAGAGGACGATGTCCACGTCCTTCGCGTGGCTGAGCTCGCGCAGTTCCAGCGGGGTGAATTTCACCTGCGCCGGCCCGCGGCGGCCGAAGACATGGACATCCGTGACGGGAGAGTTCTTGAGAGCCTGGTAGACGTTGTCCGGGATCTCGGTGGCGAGCAGTTCATCGGCGTGCTTGACCAGCATCCGCGCCACGTCCAGGGCGACGTTGCCGTTGCCAATCACCGCGATCTCCTTGGCCTCCAACGGCCAGTCACGCGGCACATCCGGATGGCCGTCATACCAGGAGACGAAATCGGCGCCGCCGAAAGAGCCCTCCAGCCCGATGCCCGGGATGTCCAGGTCCGCGTCCTTGATGGCGCCGGTGGCGAAGATGACGGCGTCGTAGAAGGCCCGGAAATCGTGCAGGGTCAGGTCCCGGCCGTAGCTGACATTGCCGAGGAAACGGATGTCGCCGCGGTCCAGGACCTTGTGCAGGGCGTTGACGATCCCCTTGATCCGCGGGTGGTCCGGGGCCACCCCGTAGCGGATCAGGCCGTAAGGCGCCGGGTACGCCTCGAACAGGTCGATGCTGACCTCAAAGTCGCCGTCCTTGACCTCATTGGACTTGGTCAGGATGTCCGCGGCGTAGACGCCGGCCGGTCCCGCGCCGACGATTGCGACGCGGAGCGGACGTTTGGATGTTCTTTGAGGCGACGTTTCGGCCGAGGTGGACACCGGGAGCCCTTCTGAGTCTTGACGGGTGCGCCGGTGAATACAGCGCACAGTCCCCTATTCTAAATGTCCCCCGCGCCTCGGTGGAGCCTGGCGTGATGGAGATCGCAGGCGCCGGGCGGCGCCGGGCGGCGCTTACCGGCCGGAATACCCGCACGAACGGTGGTGTTATTGATCTTGTGCCAAACACCGACGGTTCCCCCGCCCCCGCTCCCGCCACACTGACCTCCCCGGCGGGCGCGACCCCGGCCCGACCCGCTGGCAATGCCCCCGGACTCAAAGCGGTGGATAAGGAGACGACGGCGGGCGTACTGTTCGGCGTCGGCGCCTACGGGCTGTGGGGGCTGCTGCCGCTGTACTTCTTCGTATTGGCGCCCGCCAGTGCCGTCGAAATTGTGGCCAACCGCGTCATCTGGTCCCTGTTGTTCTGTGCCCTGCTGATCACCGTCAYCCGTTCGTGGCGGGTGCTGGGGGCCGCGTTCCGGAACCGCACCGTGATCGGCCCGCTGGCCATCGCCGCCGGATTGATCGCGGTCAACTGGCTGACCTATACCTACGGCGTGACGACCGGCCAGGCCGTCGAAACGTCCCTGGGCTATTTCATCAACCCCCTGGTGTCGGTGCTCCTGGGCGTCTTTGTCCTGAAGGAGAAACTCCGCCCCCTGCAGTGGGCCGCCGTCGGCATCGGATTCGTAGCCGTGGGCGTGCTGTCCTTCTCCTACGGCAAGCTCCCGTGGATCGCGCTGACCCTGGCGTTCAGTTTCGGCCTCTACGGCTTCTTCAAGAAGCGGGTGGGGCCGCGGGCGGACGCGCTGACCAGCCTCACGGTGGAAACTGTCGTGCTCGCACCGCTCGCCGGGACCACCATGATCGTTTTGGCCCTGAGCGGTGCCGCGACGCTGACCGCAAACGGCGCCGGGCACTTCTGGCTGCTTCTCGCGTCCGGCGTCATCACCGCCGTCCCGCTGCTGTTCTTCGGAGCCTCCGCACGCCGACTGCCGATGACGACGATCGGCCTCTTGCAGTATTTCGCCCCCGTGCTGCAGTTCATCGTGGCGCTGGCCGTCTTCAAGGAGGCGATGACCACCGAGCGCTGGATCGGCTTCGGCGTCGTCTGGCTCGCGCTCGTGGTGCTGACCGCCGACATGCTGCTCACCGCGCGGAAGAACTCCGCCACCCGCAGGCTGGCCCGCGCCGCCGCTTAGGCCCC
>NZ_JBFRFD010000078.1:0-9417 GCF_052114645.1 Arthrobacter sp. 2YAF22_2 | reverse complement strand
CCAGCTCGCTAGGTCAAGGAGTCAACAAAACCGGGGGCAGTCCCTATTGCCTTGAATGCGGTTGGCTGTACTGTCGGATCGTTATCAGGTTCTAGGGTGAAGAGTTCGCGGTAGCCGTTAAGGGTTATTTGCGCCATCGGCCGGTCCGTGTACTGCCCGGGAGGCGACGCCACGTCCGCTCCTTAGTTGAACAGACCGTGGGTACCCGCGAACTTCACTGCAGTGCATCCAAATTGCCGACGGCGTTGCCGATTCCGAGCGCTCGCGGCCAGTTAGTGCAAGCCCTCGCGCGTCGGCGGCCATGGCCAAAGGACATGCGCCGGGCCCGGCCCATCCTAAACTCAAGGGACCGCTCCGAGGCAACTGTTAGACCGTCGACAGGCCCCCGGCCCAGGAATACCGTTAAGACGTCCCAGCACGACCCAACAAGGATGACGGAGAGGATGTCCGACCATGGGAACCACAGAAAACGTTGAGTTGGTCCGACGCGGGTATGAGGCCTTCAACACTGGGGATATGGCGAGCCTGAGCGAGATGTTCGCTGAGGACGCGGTCTGGCACGCAGCCGGAGGCGGCGTGCTGTCCGGGACGAAGAAGGGTCGCGACGCCATTTTGGCGTTCTTCGGCGAGTTGGGAGCCCGCACTCAAGGTCGTTTCCAAGCCAACCTCAAGGACATTGTTGGAGGGGAAAACTACACTGTCGCGATTCAGCAAACCCAGGCAACAAGCGGCGACAAGACCCTGGACGTGGGCACCGTCATCACGTTTGTGGTCCGTGACGGAAAGATCACGGAGGGGCGGGAGTATTTCGAGGACACCGGGAAATTTGACGATTTCTGGGTTTAGAAGGCGGAATTGAAATCCGGATAGTACACATGCTGAGGATGCGGCCAAGGCCGCCGTATCGATCGGCTGGCCAACAACCGGGGAGGAGACACCACGGGAGTACGCGGCAAAATTGATAACACTGCTGAGAAGGCCGGCTTCAAGAGCAAGGAAACATGCAGGCGCGGCCACGGCCGATGTAAGCCTGAGAGCCGAGGGCTACGCCGAGGTAGTCGGTCCATCTCCAGCGACGCGGTACCGGGGTAACAGCAGTGAGTTGCCCAATAGCTTCGGTGTCCGTCGCCGACTGAACGATGTCGGGCCCTACAGCGGCCCCGGTCTTCGTACGTGCACGTGGACACCCAGGCCTACAAGGTCAAGGACACCGCGCTGGGCTGAACGGCGGCTCCGTGCCCAGATCCAGAAGGCAGCCCGGGCCACCGGAAAGAAGTCTACAACTGCGCCAGCCGCAGGCCACAGCCCCTTTGCCGGCGAGGCTGGGCAGCCGTCATGGCGGCCCGCTCCGGGCCGGACAAGTTCGGAAGCGCGGTCATGCAGCTGGCTGGGATAATTCGCAGTGAGCACCCAGGACGAAACTAACGAACAACACGCAGAGGCTCTCTCCGGCAACAGCAACTGGGACGTGCCTTCGCTCACGGCGGGCGCGTGGGCGGACCGCTCAAGACGGGGGGTCGCTCAGCTTTTCGTCACGAGCCGATCCGGGCAGGGATGCACCCGACCGCGCTTGACTATCGCAGGGTGAGCCCTTGTCACCGGGTTGTTGCCCCACATCCCCCAAGTCACGTTCTTGGCTAGGACCAGGCTCGGATCGTCTGTCCAGTCTCGGAACCGTAGACGCTGCGAACAAAGGCCGCAGCCGCCACCGCGCCGGGGACGGCAGGGAAACCGGGAAATACCGCCGCATACGCATCGGCGGATTCTTCCAGCACCGTGGCGCTGACTGTATTCAACCGCATGTGTGGCAGCTCGACGGCAGCACTCTTGACGAAGGCGTCCAGACCGATATTGGCGATTGCGCTGGGCGAGCCACCGGGAAAGGCAAAATTTCCCACGATCCCGCTTGTCAACGTGACGGACCCGCCCGGCCGTACATGGCCGCGGGCCGCCAGGGTGATGCGAATCTGGCAAAGCAGCTTACCCGTCAGCGTCGCGGTGTAAGTTTCCAGGGTCGCATCCTCCGCCGACGCCCACTTGGCTCCGCCAATTGTGCTGACCACCGCGTCCACTGTCCCTACCTTGTCAAAGAGTGCCGCGACGCTGGCATCGTCCCGGCAGTCAACTGGATGCTCAGCTGATGAGCGTGACGCGCTGATGATTTCCAGGTGCCCTTGACCGACCTTGTCGTGGTGTGTGGACAATGCCCGCACGACGTTTTTCCCCACAGTTCCAGTGCCGCCGATGACGAGTACTCGCATGAGTGTGCCTTTCGTTCTTGCTTTATGCCAGATGTAGCCCTGATGACTCTCTTAAGTGCGCAACGGATTGAACGCCGCAATTTCCTGCGGTTTTTCACCGGTGAGGATCTGTGCGGCGAGCAGCTTGCCCGTTGCCGGTCCCAAAACCATCCCCCACATACCGTGTCCCCCTGCCGCGTAAATTCTGTCCGAGGCCAGTCGGCCAACGATGGGGAGCCCGTCGGGTGTGACAGGGCGGGAGCCGACCCACCCGTCGCGCAGTGAGGACCAGTCGATATCCTGCAGCAGTGGACGAACGGCTCTTGCCACGGATTCGAGCCTGACAGGATCCAGGGGCTCGTCTGGGGCGAGGAACTCCATTGTTCCCGCGATTCGAAGCGCCCCCTGGTAGGGCGTGCAGACGACCCGTTGTTCCGGAAAGTATAGGGGCCCCTTGGGCAAGCAATCGCCGTCGACGGTGAACGAGTAGCCTCGGCCCGCCTGGACCCCGAGTCTTAAGCCCCACTTGCTGGCCAGCTTGGGCAGCCAGGCGCCGGTGGCAAGAATGACAACGTCGGCCGTGAGGAGGGTCCCGTCGTCAGTCCTCACGGCCGCCGACGAAGGCCCGGAGTCAACGGAATTTACACCGGTGCCTTCCTCGATCTGGCCTCCGCACGCTTTGAAGGCCCGGGCGAGGTCCCAGACAAAGTCACCCGGATCAAGATAACTCTGTCCGCTTATTTCCAGGCTGTGCACCACGGCATCGGAGAGCACTGTCGGACGGGACCCGTCGGACTGGGTGCTGACCCCGATGCGCTGGCCCATGCCGTGGAGGTGTTCGAGTTCGGTCCGGAACGCTGCGGCGGCCTTGGCGCTGCGAAAGCCTGCAACGTAAGGGGCTRCAACGACGGGTGAGGTAACACCATGTGCTTTCAGCTCGGCGAAGGACTCCTCCGCAATCCTCGTGATGGGCTGGAGCGCTGACATGGTCCGCTGCCACTTCCGGGCGTTCATGTTGGCGGCGAAACGCAGGAGGAACTTCCAAAGCTGCGGGTCGAACCGAAGCGGCACGTGCAGGGGGGCATCGGGATCGGTCAGGCTCTGCAGGGCGTACCTCCAGGCTCCCGGTTCAGCCAGGGGCATGACCATGCCCGGGGTTACCCAGCCGGCGTTGCCCCAGCTCGCTCCGGCGGCTGGTCCGACTCTGTCGATGACTGTCACCGACACTCCCTGCTGCTGCAAGTGCCAGGCAGTCGACAAGCCAACGATGCCGGCACCGACGACTACGGCTGATTGCGGTGTTTTCATCTGAGTTGTCGCTGACATCGGCTACAGGTGCCGGCTCAGCATGCGTTCCGCGTAGACGGACAGCCACGTTGCGGGGATTGAGATGGCCGCGTACATGAGGCCGGCGATGATGAAGACGGGCAGATACTGGAAGGTGGAGGAGCCGATCGAGTATGCCTGGCTCATGAGTTCCGGCACGGCTACCGAATACGCCAAAGACGTGGCCTGAAACAGGAGTACTGCGAAGCCCATCAGCGAAGGAAGGGCGATGCGGAGCCCCTGCGGAATGACCACGAACCGCAGGCAGTCCCGATGGCTCATGCCCAGCGCATGGGAGCCTTCGACTTCACCCGGCGGCACCGATTGGATGCCACCACGAATCAGCTCGGCACTGTAGGCCGCCGTCGTCCAGGTCAGGGCCAAACATGCCGAGGCCATGGAGCTGAGCGTGATGTCGGCATTCGGGAGACCGTAGTACATGAGCTGTAGGAGCACCAGTGCCGGCGCGCCACGGCCCACTTCGACGAAAAACACCGACAGATAGCGGAAGGTCCTGTTGCGGGCTGTCACGCCAAAGGCGAACACCAGGCCCAGGGGCAAGCCGAAGGCCAGGCTCAAGAGGGTCAGGGTGAGGCTGACCTTGAGTCCGTCAAAGAGCGTTGGTCCATATTGGATCGCGACATCGATCAGGTTGTTCATCGGGCCACCGCCTTCCGCATCTTGACGTCAAGGTGCCTGGAGAGCAGTCCCAGCGGAACGCTCAATATTATGTAGACACCCGCAGCCACAAAGAACACCATGATGCCCTCACCGGACTGCCGGGCATATTGGCTGGACATGAAGACGATTTCAGCCACGCCAATGGATGAGGCGATGGAGGAATCCTTGAGCAGCCCAATGGCAAAAGTCGTGTAGGCCGGGACGACGGCCCGCGCAGTTTGCGGACCGATGATTCGGCTCCAGACCGTGGCGCGGTGAAAACCCAGAGCCGAACTGGCCTCCCACTGGCCCTTCGGAATTGACGAGATGGCGCCGCGGAAGATTTCCGCGAGATAGGCCGCCGCCACCACGCCAAGGCCCAGGACGCCGGCCTGCAGCGCCGTGAGGCGGATGGCGCCGATGGACACGCCGTAGTACAGAATAAACAGCCACACCACAGGCGGGACGCCCCGCAGCAGGTCAACCAGCCCGCGCGACATCAGCCAAAGAATCCGGTTCCGGCTCCGGAGCCCGGCAACGATGGGCAGCGCCAACAACGTCCCGATCATCAGGGCCAGGATCGTCACCAGGATTGTGAGCGGCAGTCCGATGGCGATGGCCCGGATCATTTCCACGGTTCAGCGCTCCAGCACGGCGCGGAGGAACCGGCGGGTCCGGTCGTGTTGCGGATCCTGCAGGATCTGCCCGGGCTCGCCCTTTTCGATGATTCCGCCGTCCGCCATCACCACCAGTTCGTCCGCGACGTTGCCCGCAAATGCCATTTCGTGGGTCACCACGACCATCGTCATGCCGGTGGACGCGAGCTCCTTCATGACTTCGAGGACTTCAACCCCGACTTCGGGATCCAGTGCAGAGGTTGGTTCGTCAAACAGCATCACCCTGGGGCCAAGGGCCAGTGCCCGGGCAATGGCGATGCGCTGCTGCTGGCCGCCGGAACACCTCGACGGATACTGGTCGGCCTTCTCGGCCAGCCCCATGCGCTTGAGCAGCTCCATGGATTTCTCGTTGGCCTCGTCGCGGCTGCGTCCCAGAACCCGCTCCTGGGGAAGACTGATGTTCCGTAGAACCGTCATGTGCGGGAAGAGATTGAAGTGCTGAAAGACCATGCCGGCACTGCGGCGAAGGGCTGCGAGATTCTTCGGATTGGGCTTCCTGCCGGCATTGATGCGATGCCCGTCGATCTCAATTTCGCCGCTGTCCGGCTGCTCCAGCAAATTCATGCACCGCAGGACAGTGCTCTTCCCGGCGCCGCTGGGCCCGATCATGGCCGTCACGGATCCCTCCGGCACGGACAGGGAGACGTCACGCAGCACCACGTTCGAACCGTAAGCCTTGGCAAGATTCGTCACCTGGACCACGGGCGTAGCCGTGCGGATATTCGGCTCAATCATCAGTTGTTCCATTTCTCATAGTCGTGCCGGTGCAGGCTTCGTAGAGGGCGGTGGCCACGGCAAGGTCCTCCCAGGGCATGCCGGTGGTCTTGAAAACGGACGGACGGTCCGCGGCCACCTTCCGCCGTTTCAGAACCAGGTCTGCCAGGGTGATCAGTTGTTCGGGCCCGGCGATGGCACCCGATTTCATGGCCTGGATGACATCGCCGGCCTCCCGTCCGGCGGAGTCCCGCGACTCCACGCACACGGTGGCCCTGGCGAGGAGATCGTCATCGAGCTCGCGGTGCTCCCGGTCATGCGAGCCGATGGCCACCACGACGGCGGATCCCTTGACCAGGGCTCCGTCAAAAAGGGCGGTCGGCGACGCCGTGGCGCAAACGACGAGATCCGCCTCCCGCACCACTGCCGGAACGGCGACGGCGGCAGCCAGGCCGATTCCCTCGGCCCTGTTCACGAGCCGCTTCGCCGCCTCCGGATTGCGGCCGACGATCTCCACGCCTTCCAGCTCAAAGAGCTCGGCAAATGCCAGAATGTGGGCCCAGGCCTGTACCCCGGTGCCGAACACAACGAGGCGCTGCGGGTCTGGCGGGGCCAGGAGCATCGCCCCCAAAGCGGATACGGACGACGTCCGCAGTTCGGTCAGTGCCACTCCGTCGAGCACGGCCAAGGGCCGCTGGTCGGCGCCGCCGAACAGTGCATAGAGTCCCTGAATTACCGGGGACGCCGACGTCGCATTGCCAGGCGTGATCGTCAGGAGCTTGGTTCCGACGTACTGGCCGTTACTAGCCGGCATCTGCATGAAGGTGCCGCTGTCCGTTTCGACCCGGGTCCGCGGCGCACTCGTTTCGGGATCGAACCCGGCCGCCAGGACCGATTCCATGGCGGCCGCCGCCTCACGCGCCGTCAGTGCCGACGCTATGGTGGCGCCGTCGAGAAAGACGGGCGCCGACAGTTGGCGCCCCTCAGGGCTGGTTGTTGAATCCATGGAATCGATCCTTCAGTCACAAAGCCGGACGTTCTTGCGGGCTGCGTCCTACTTCACGAGACGCGGTTCGCCGGTTTCGACGGCCGACTGGGGCAGGCCGTAGGACTTCACGACGTCCGCGATCTTTCCACTGGATTTCATGGACTTGATGGAAGTATTCATGGCCTTGGTCATGTCCGCGTTGTCTTTGCCCATAGGGAATCCGATTTGGGCAGGTTCCTTGGAAGCAACGACGCGGGGGTCCGCGGTGGCGCCCACAACCTTGTACTTGGCGTCGGCCTTGTACATCTGGACGGCGGAACCGAATCCGTCGATACCGGCCTGGACGCGTCCGGCCTTGAGATCAGCCTGCATCTCGACGGCGCTGGGGTAGATGGTCAGGTTTGCGCCCATGACCTTTTTCATGTCCGGGACCCACAGGTAGCCGTCGACGGTGCCCACCTTCATACTTTCGAGGTCCTTGATGTCCTTGACGCCGGACTCGGAAACGATGCCCATCTCGTCGGTGTAGACCGGATCCGACAGGCTCACAATCTCGGCCCGGGCAGCGGTGCGGTAGTAGCAGCCGATGGCCACGTCGGCGCGTCCGCTCTGCACGGCCGGGATAGTTCCCGCATACGACGTCGGTTCAACTTTGATGTCGAGGCAGTTCTTGGCCGCGAACTCCTTGATGATATCGGCGTCGACACCGGTGAGCTTGCCGTCCTTGTTGGATGCAAACGGGGGGAACTCCGGCGCTGCAACGGTCAGGAAGCCGGCGGAAATCGTCTTGAACGTTGATTCGGGTTGGCAGCCTTTCGAAACGGAGCTCTCGGCTGCGCCGCCGCAAGCGGACAGCGAGAGCGCCAGCAGCGCAATGGACGTGCCGCCCACCAGGATTTTACGAGTATTCATGATGATCCCCTTTGATCAGAACTGGAGTTTTTCGGCGTCCAACGAATCGATGCACATCGGCAAAAATGGTGATGTATGACACACTATCGATTGTCGATTACCAATCTCCATGGATTCGCAGGGGATGTCAAGCATCAAGAACGGCGAACCATGTTGAAACACGTCTGCAATCGTCGAGACCGCCTCCCGATCGCCGACCCGTTGTGAATTATTGTTAGCCAAGAGGTCCACTGCCCTAGGAGCAAAATGCAGGAACACCGAGAAGCCTTTGCCGGGATTTCCGAGTTGGGCGAAAGCCGACTCACCCTCAAAGACGAGGCAACCTCGATTGTTCGGCGCGCCCTCATGTCCGGAGACATGGAGCCCGGCAAGATCTATTCAGCGAACGCCCTGGCAAGCCAGCTCGGTGTCTCGAACAGTCCGGTCCGCGAAGCCATGATGGCGTTGAGCGAACAAGGGTTGCTCGAGGTGGTCCGGAACCGCGGGTTCCGCGTCGTGGAGATGAGCCCGAAGGACCAGCGGGAGGTATACGACCTCCGCTTGCTCATCGAGGTAACGGCTGTGGGCCGCGTCGCCGAACAAGGCGTCTCCCCCGCCGATGCCCGTCGGCTGGCAGCGCTCAACGATGCCGCCCTGGCCTCCGCCCGGCCTGACAATATGGTCGATTACCTGGAAAGGGACCAGCAGTTCCATCTATCCATTGTTGAACTGCTGGGCAACACGCGAATGACCAAGATCATTGAGAACCTCCGGGACCAAAGCCGGATCAGCGGCTCCTACCATTTGGCCGAGCGCGGACTGCTCGCCACCAGCGCGGCCGAGCACGGACCCATTCTGACCGCACTGCTGGCCGGGGACCGGATGCTCACCGAGTCCCTGATGGTCGAACACCTCAGCTACTCGCTGCCCTGACCGGGGAGCCCGCAGCCCGGGACCACGCGACGCCACACCCCCTCTGCACAGCGCCTCCCGGCACCGGCTTTGGCACATCCGGAATGGCGCCGCATGCCGCCACGGAAGTTGTGGAGAAAAGGCTTGACGTAGATCACATCCGGCCTCAATATGGTTATATATAACCCGTTACCGATAGTTGATATCCACAGAGTGGTGGATCGGCTTCCGCAATTGAGACAGGACGATCAATGTCAAATGTGGTCTCTCTCCAGCTTCCCGACGGAACTCGGCAGCCTTCGCAGGCAGCCGTCGTCATCATCGGTGGCGGCATCATAGGAACCAGCATCGCGTTCCACCTGGCCGAAGCCGGCGTGCGCAACATAGTCCTCGTTGATCGCTCCGATCTGGGCGAAGGATCATCGTCCAAGCCGCTCGGCGGTGTGCGGGCGACGTTCTCGGATCCGGCGAACATACTCCTGGGCCAGCGCAGCCTGCGCGCATTCGAGGGATTCGGCCAGCGATTTTCCACTGACATCGGACTGCGCAAAGTCGGCTACCTGTTCCTGTGCCGCAGCGAATCCGAAATCCTGGACTGTGAGCGGAGCACCCTCATCCAAAACAGTCTCGGCAGCAACAGTCGGATGATTTCCCCCGCCGAGGCAGTTGAAATCAACCCGTTCCTGCGCCCGGAAGCCCTCGTCGGCGCGTCGTTCTCGCCGGAAGACGGGTTTGCTGAACCGGCGAAAGTGGTCCGGGCCTACGCCGACGCGGCCGCCGCGCTGGGCGTATGCATCCTTGAGCACACGGAAGTCATGGACGTTGCCGCGTCAGGCAGCAGCATCAGTTCCGTGACCACAAACCGCGGCACCATCACCACCGATGCCGTCATCTGCTGTGCGGGCGCGTGGTCCCAGCGCGTTGGCGACATGGTCAACGTAAATCTGCCGGTTGTCCCGGTGCGGCGACAGATCGGCATGACGCGCCAGATGAGCTCGCCCATGCCCAC
>NZ_JBFRFD010000077.1:0-9462 GCF_052114645.1 Arthrobacter sp. 2YAF22_2 | reverse complement strand
CAGCAGGGCGACGCCGGCGTTCTTGCTGCTGTTGACGTCCACCGCGCCAGAGAGGGTGCGGCCGCCCTCGACCCGGAGGTGGGTCATCTGCGGCCGGCCGACCTTGACGATGCTGCGGCCGAAGATCGATTCAAGCCGCTGGATCATTTTCAGGCTCAAGTTCTGCTTGCCCTGCTCCATCCGGGCGATCGCGCTCTGGCTGGTTCCCAGCTCGGCGGCCAGCCGTCCCTGGGTCCAGCCCTTCTCGCCRCGGGCATCCCGGAGCACGGCGCCAACGTATTCAGCAGTCTGTTGAGTCATAGTCAATAAATATCACGGATGAGCTATTCGCCCCCTCGGAGCGCGCCATTTGCAGTCAAGCTCACAGAATAATCATCTCGTGCGATATATCGTGCTATATCCCGTGCGGTATCTTGCCCGGTATATAGCGCAGCTCGACGCCGGAGCGGGCCCTACTGCTGCGCCAGGAACACCATGTTCCAGGTCCCTGCGCCGATGGCCGATGCCATCGCGGTTCCGGCGATCAGCAGCCCGCCCAGCACCACCCACGCGTCCAGCCGGCTGAACGTCGCTTTCCGCGCCCAGGTCCGCTGGGCGCCGCCGAAGCCGCGCGCTTCCATGGTCACCGCGAGCCGGGAGGCACGGCGGACCGCCTGGACCAGCAGCCCGAAGCTTTGCCCCAGCATGGCCCTCAGCCGCTGGCCCGGGTTGCCGTGCGAGCCCACGCCGCGGGCCCGCCGGGCCATGCCGATGGTCTGCCATTCTTCCGCCATGAGTCCCACCAGCCGCATCGCGGCCAGGGTGCCCAGCACGAAGCGGTGCGGCAGCTTCGCCTGTTGGGCCAGCGCGTCCGCCAGGTCCGTCGGGTCGGTGCAGCTCATCAGCAGGACTGCCGGCAGGGCAATCGCGAGGCCGCGCAGCAGGAATCCCACCCCGAGCTGCAGCGATCCTTCGCTGATCGACCAGACGCCGACGTCGAGCAGTATCCTTCCGCGGTCAGCCGCCAGGATCGCGGTACTCCAGCCGCCCACGGCCGCCGCGAGGATGAGGGGCCAGCCGCGTTGCCAGAGCAGGCCCAGGGTCAGGCCGGCGAGCGGGAACAGCAGGAGTTCGAAGCCGAGGGCCACGGACGCGGACACCCAGTCAATAGACAGCGCCAGCACCACGGTGATCAGCAGGACGCCGGAGAATTTGGCCAACGGGTTGGCGCGGGTCAGCAGCGCGGTGTTTCCGTTCAGGGTCAGGGCGTTCCTCATGGCGCCGCCACCCCCGGCGTCGTCCGGCCGGGCAGTCCGGGTTGCGCGGCGTCGAGGTGCAATTCGGCCCCGCCCAGGACCTGGCTGAACTCCGCATCGTGGGTCACCGAAACCACGGCGGTCCCTGCGTCCAGCAGCTCGGATAGGAAGGAGGCCAGCTCCGCCCACGTGTTGGCGTCCTGGCCGAAGGTGGGTTCGTCCAGCACCAGCACCTGCGGATGGGCAGCCAGCACCGTGGCCACGGACAGCCGCCGCTTTTCGCCGCCGGAGAGCGTGTAGGGGTTGGCGTCCACCAGGCCCGTCAGGCGTAAACGTTCCAGCAGCTCATCCACCCGCTCTTCGCCGCGGCCCAGCTGGCGTGGGCCGAACGTCAGTTCGTCCAGCACCCGGCCCGTGACGAACTGGTGCTCCGGTTCCTGGAACACCGTGCCGATCCGGGCGATCAGCTGCTGGGCCTTCCACTTGTACGGATCGATGCCCGCGCCCGCGCTCAGCTCCGTGGTGGCGGACACCGAGCCCGCGACCGGCGCCAGCAGACCGGCCAGGGTTAGGGCGAAGGTCGATTTCCCGGAACCGTTGGGGCCGGTGACGGTCAGCGCCTGCCCGGCGCGGACCTGGGCCGTGATCCCCGACTGCACCGGCGTGGGCGGCACCGTGCTGAAGCCGCGCAGCAAACCGGTGCGGCGGGGGCGTTCGCGGGACACGGCCAGCTCCTCGGCGGCCAGCAGCAGCTGCGCCGGCCCGGCTCCCGCGCCAGCCCCGCGGCGGGCCCGGGTGGCGGGCACGTAGCCGGGAACCCAGACGCCCGCGGCGATGAGCATGTCCCGCGCCTGTTCGAGGACCTGGTCCGGCGAGCCGTCCAGCAGCACGGCGGGCTCCGTGCCGGCTGCGGTTCCCGGCTGGAGCACGACGATCCGGTCCACCAGGTCTTTCCAGACGGCGACGCGGTGCTCCACCACCACCAGGGTGGCCCCGGTCTTGTCCAGGCAGCGTCCGACGGCGTCGCGGACCTCAAGGACCCCGGCCGGGTCAAGATTGGCCGTGGGTTCGTCCAGCAGCAGCAGCCCCGGCCGCATCGCGAGGATCCCGGCGAGCGCCAGCCTTTGCTTCTGGCCGCCGGAGAGCGCCGACGTCGGGTGCTGCAGCGGCAGGCCGGCGAGCCCGACGTCGTCGAGCGCTTCCGCCACCCGGCGCCAGATGTCCGCCGGCGGCACGGAAAGATTTTCCGCCCCGAAGGCGACGTCGTCGCCAAGCCGCGACAGCACCACCTGGGTTTCCGGGTCCTGTTGCATCAGCCCCGCCCGGCCGCGCCGGGCCCGGGGCGGGGCGCCGTCGATCAGCAGGCTGCCGGTCTCATCGGAGTCCTCGTCGTCATCACTAGCGCCCGCGGCGGTGTTGTCGCCCAGCACCCCGGCCAGGGCGTGCAACAGCGTGGACTTGCCGGCACCGGAGGGGCCCAGCAGCAGCACCCGCTCGCCCGGGCGGATGTCCAGGTCCAGCCCGCTGACGGCGGGCCGGGGCCGTCCGGCGTGCCGCCAGCCCCAGCCCCGGGCGGTGATCGCGGCCGGCCGGACGTCGTCGAAAGTTCTCATGCGTGTGCGGGCATCAGGAGAACACTGGTTCCGATGCCGCCTTACGGGATGCGAAAGACGCGAGCACCCCGGTCCTGGCCAGGCCCCGGGTGGCCAGCCAGGACAGTCCGCCGGCGATCACGGCCCCAGAGACGGCGCAGAAGACGATGTAGGCGAGCTTGTCACCGGCCTCGTAGGCGATGTTCCAGCCCCAGGGCAGGAAGGAGTCGTTCAGGCCGCAGAACAAGCCCGCGCCGGCACCGGCCAGGAGGGACACGGGCAGGTTGAACCGCTTGTAGAGGAACGCGGCGAAGACCAACTCAGCGCCCAGGCCCTGCAGAATGCCGGAGATGAGCACCGTGGTGCCGTACTGCGAGCCCATGATCAACTCGCCGGTGGCAGCCACCGCTTCACAAAACAGTGCCGCGCCCGGCTTGCGGACCACCAGCATGCCCAGCAGTGCCGGGATCATCCAGCCGCCGGCGTAGAGCCCGGTCAGTGGCGGGTAGACCGCGTTGACCGGGACGGAGACCAAGTTGGCCCCCTGATCCCAGGCCCAGAAAATCACGCCGCCGGCAACAGCGATCAACGCCGCCAGCACGATGTCGACCACGCGCCAGCTGTACTTGCCGGTGGTCAGTGTCTGCTTCGCAGAAATATCCGTCATGTCGTCCTCCTGAGGTACAGGAGGGGAGGGCGCTCCGGCCGCGCCGCAACTTTCGTCGCGGATGCCGGGCACCCCGAGAACTCGACTCCCTTGCGCCGGTACTAACCGGATCAGGTTCGAGGGTCTGCGGCTGTCCGCACTCTCAGCGCCCACCTGCGGTTTCCCTGGATTTGCTCCAGTGATGCCCGACGGCGGCGCTCCCCTGTCGTATTGAAAATCACCCTTGTGGGCTGGGCCAGTTTACACCCGCCGGGCCCCCAACTGACTCGCAGTTGGTGTCGTTTTGAGCGCTCATAACGACAACAGCTGCGAGCTACTTGGGTTGCGCAGCGGCGGCCGCCTAACGGAAGCTGAATCCCATGAGCGACGCACCAGTTCCTGGCCCCGACTATGACCCGGATTCCGCGGAACCCCAGCCGCCCGGGTCCCTGGGTGCGCTCATTGGCCGTATCCTGACCGAAATCGAGGAACTGCAGTTCCGGACCTTCAGCAAGGACGACGCCCTCGATCTTGGGCTCCTCCTGGTCGAACTCGGGCGGCAGCGCTCCCACCCGATCGCCATCGACATCACCAAGGGGGAGCAGGTGCTCTTCCACGCGGCCCTGGAGGGCGCTACTCCGGACAACGAGCGCTGGATCAGGGCCAAACAGCGCACCGCCGTCCGGTATGAGGTGCCGTCGCTGCTGGTGGGCCTGCGGGCCCGCGCTGCCGGCCGGCGGATCGAGGACAACGCTTGGTTCGACCAGCAGGAGTTTGCGGCCCACGGCGGTTCGTTCCCCATCTACCTGCGCGGAACAGGGGTCGTCGGCACCGTCACCGTCTCCGGGCTGCCGCAGAAAGCGGACCACGAACTGGTGGTCGAGGCCTTGTCTGAAATCCTCGGCCGCTCGGAACGCTAGGCTAGGGTCAACCCTGTTTCCTCCCGCTAGGAGCACGAAGTATGAACATCATCATCAAACTGCTTGGCACCGGCATCAGTCTGCTCGCTGGCTTCGTTGGCACCAAGATGGTCGACACCGTCTGGGAAAAGACCACGGGCAACAAGCCCCCCAAGGGTCACGACGACGACGTTCCCACCACGCTGCGCTCGGCCCTGACCTTCGCCCTGATTTCAGCCTCGGTCAGCGCAGTTATCCAGGTCCTCGCCAACCGCGGCACGCAGCGCGCGGTCACCCGCTTCGCCAAAACCCAGGACCTGGTCTAAGGCGCATGGTTTAGGGCGCGTCCACGGCGCACCGTCATCCGGGGCCGTTCTGGAATGTAGCAACCCGCCCGGGGGCACTTTGCATGGATTTCGGGACCGCCGGGGTTAGTCAGCGGCGTGTCGGTGTCAAAGTGCCCCACACGGCGTGCCGTCAACCCGGCGCAAGGTACACCGGGCCCGCCAGGCGACCCGAAGCGCCGCCAAGAGCAGCCAGGCCTCGTCAGCTTCACCCGGGGCGCTGGCGGCTTCTCACTCGTCGTCGGCGAACCCGCGTTCGCCAGCGGCCTGCTGCACCACGGCCTCCAGCTCGTCGGCGCTGAGCAGTTCCGGATGCAGGTGCTTCGTACGGTAGCCGGCCCGGCCCACCATGTGGGCCGAGACGGGCACCGTGAGCAGCTGGAATATCCATGCCACCACCAGCACCGGCCACACCCACCAGGTGCGCAACTGGAGTCCCACCGCGCAGAGCAGCAGGAATAATCCCAGCACCTGGGGCTTGGTTGCGGCGTGCATCCGGGTCATCAGGTCCGGGAACCGCAGGAGGCCGATGGCCGCGCCGAGTGACATCAGCGCGCCGACCACCATGAACACGGCCGAGACGGCATCGATCACGGCGTCGGCGGAAAACGTCTCAGGGCTCATTGGGGTGCCTCCTCCGGTCCGCGACGAAGCGTGCCACGGTCACCGAGCCGACGAAGCCGATGAGCGAGATGGCCACCAGCAGCATCAGGTTGTTCAGGTGCCGGTTTACGGCCATATCGATGCACAGCGCCGCGCCCAGGATGGCCAGCAGCACGTCGGCGGCGAGCACGCGGTCCAGTAGCGAGGGACCCCTGGCGATGCGGATGATGGCGCCGGCCGCGGCGAGCGAGAGCACGACGGCGGTGACGGTCAGGACGAGCTGCATCATGCGCCCACCTCCTGCTCCAGTGCGGACAGTTCGGCCCGGGTGCCCATGATCCGGATCAGCCCGGCTTCGGTGTCGCGGACCTCATTGCGGAGCTTGGCCGCGTCCTCGGCGTTGCGGACGTTGATGCCGTGGATGTACAGCGTGGACGTGGAGCGGTCCACCTCCACCACCAGGGATCCCGGGATCAGCGAGATGACGTGCCCGGTGGCAGTCACCAGCAGGTCGGAGTGGCTCCGGAGCGGGACGGCGACGACGGCGCTGATCACCCGCGGCCCGCGGACGACGGCGAGGAACAGGACCTGGAAGCTGGCTGCCACCACTTTGGTCAGGAACACTGCGGCGAAGCGTGCGGCGCGCAACACGTTGAAGCGGCCTCCCAGCTCCACCGGCGGCAGATAGAACAGCCGGGCCACCGCCACCGCGATCAGCGCCCCGAAGAGTAGGTTGCCGGCACTGAAATCCTGCCAGAGGGCGCCCCAGACGATGACGAGCCAGACCAGGAGGGGCAGTTCCTGGCGCAGGGAGATCCGCTTGCGGGTCATTTGCCGCCCTCCTGCTGCGCCGGTTGGGCGATCGGCGGAACCGGCGCGTCCTCACCCAGCACGGCCTGGATGTACGCGGTCCGGCCCAACATTTCCTGGGCGGACTGCCCGGCCACGCCGAAGAGGGGTCCCGCAAAGACCGTCAACGCCACGCCGAACAGCACCAGGCCCAGCGTGGAACCCACCATGGTCCGCGGTAGCAGGGTCACGCGCTGCCCCGCGTCGGCATCGGCGGCCAGGGTCTCGGGCGAGGCCAGCAGTACCGGGTCTGGGTGTTCCGCGTCTTCGGGTTTGCGCCAGAAGGCGCGGTTCCAGACCCTGGCGATGGCGAGGAGGGTCAGCAGGCTGGTCAGCACGCCGCCCGCCACCAAGGCGTAGGCCAGCGGCGTGCCGAGCGCGACGCCGGCCTGCAACAGACCGAGCTTGCCCAGGAAGCCGGAGAACGGAGGGATGCCGGCCAGGTTCATGGCGGGCACGAAGAACAGCACGGCCAGCAGTGGCGAGAGCTTGGCGAGGCCGGCGATCCGGTCCACCGAGGAACTCCCGGCGCGGCGCTCGATCAGGCCGGTCACGAGGAACAGGCTGGTCTGGATGGTGATGTGGTGGGCCACGTAGAACACCGCGGCCCCCAGTCCCGCCACGGACGACATTGCCAGGCCGAACACCATATAGCCGATATGGCTGACCAAGGTAAACGAGAGCAGACGCTTGATGTCGCTCTGCGCCAGGGCACCGAGGATCCCCACCACCATGGTCAATAACGCCGCGACCATCAGCGGAGTGTTGAAGGAGTCGCCCGGGAAGAGCAGCGTCTCGGTGCGGACGATCGCATAGACGCCCACCTTGGTGAGCAGGCCGGCGAACACGGCGGTGACCGGTGCCGGCGCCGTCGGATAGGAGTCCGGGAGCCAGAAACTGAGCGGGAACACGGCGGCCTTGATGCCGAACGCCACGAGCAGCAGGACGTGCAGCAGGTTCCGGGTGCCTTCGTCGAGGCCGGCCAGCTTGATGGCCAGGTCCGCCATGTTGATCGTCCCCGTGGCGCCGTAAATCATCGCGATCGCGAGCAGGAACAGCACGGAGGACACCACGGAGACCACCACGTACGTCACGCCGGCACGGATCCGGGGACCGGTCCCGCCGAGGGTCATCAGCACATAACTGGCGGTCAGCAGGATCTCGAAGCCCACGTAAAGGTTGAAGAGATCCCCGGAGAGGAAGGCGTTGGACACACCCGCCACGAGGATCAGGTAGGTGGGGTGGAAGATCGACACCGGGGCGTCGCTGTCGCCGTCGGCCATGCCCTGGCCGGAGGCGTAAATCAACACGGCGAGGCTGACCACCGAGGACACCACCAGCATGAGCGAGGAGAACTGGTCCACGACCATCACGATGCCAAAGGGCGGAAGCCAGCCGCCGATGCTCACCGCCGCCGTGCCGCCCTCCCAGACGGAGGCCAGCAGCCAGCATTCCAGCAGCAGGGTCAGCGAGAGAATCGCGATGCTGACAGTCCGCTGGGCCCGGGTATTCCGGATCAGCAGGAAGGCCAGGGCGGCACCCAGGATGGGAAGGACGACGGCGAGCGGGGCGAAGCTGGCGATGTTCACTTGGGCCCTCCTTCCTGGTCGGGGCTGGTGTGGCGGGAACCGGGTTGTTCTTCGGCGGCCGCGGCCGCGACCGGAATCCGGCGAGCGCCGGCCGGCACGGTGTCCTCGTCGTCGGTGCCGGCCTCGTCGTTGCCGGCGCTGGCCACGAGGGGGAACTCCGAGGTTTCCACCGGAATTTCGGCGTCGTCCTCGGCGTCGAAGCTGGGGGTCGCCGCCACGCGGCGGTCCTCGGCGTCGTCCTGGATTTCGTCTTGCCTGGCCAGCACCCAGGTGCGGTAGATAATGCCCAGCATGAAAGCCGTGACGGCGAAGGAGATCACGATCGAGGTCAGGATCAGCGCCTGCGGGAGCGGGTCGTTGTAGTCCCCYGGCGGCGGTGTCCTTGTTGAAGAACGGGGCGAGGCCCGCGTAGCCGCCGGTGGTCAGGATCAGCAGGTTGGTGGCATTGGTCAGCAGCATCAAGCCCAGCAACACCCGGGTGAGGCTGCGTTCCAGGAGCAAGTAGATGCCGCAGGCGTAGAGCGCGCCCATGACCGTCAGCAGGGTCAGATTGACGCTCATGGGCTCCCCTTGGCGGTGGATTCGGCCGGCAGGCCTTCGGCGTCCAGCCCGGCAGCGGGTTCTTCCGGCCACCCCTCGTGCTGTTCTTCGAAATTCTCGTCGATCTCCGCGCCGAGGCTGCGCAGCACGTCCAGGGCCAGGCCGACGACGACGATGTAGACGCCGATGTCGAAGATGGTGGAGGTGACGAACTTGATGTCGCCGAAGACCGGCAGCCAGAGCTCGATCACCGCGGTCTGAAAGACCTGTCCGCCGAGCAGCAGCGGCGCCACTCCGGACGCCGCGGCCGTGGCGAGCCCGATCCCCAGCAGCGCTCCGGCGCTGACCGGGGTCGCTTCGCGCAGTTCGAAGCGGCCCCCGGCGAGATAGCGGACGGCGAGCGCCAGTCCGGCCAGGAGGCCGCCGGCGAAGCCCCCGCCCGGAAGGTTGTGGCCGGCCAGCAGCAGGTAGATGGAGAAGACGATCATCGAGTGGAAGATCAACCGGGCGACGACCTCAAAGATGATCGAGCGGCGTTCCGGGGCCAGGGTCCGCCCGGCCACGAGCCACGCGTCGCGGGTGGACGCCGCAAACCGGCGGCTCATGGCCAGCGCCGCGCGGTCCCTGGTGTGGGCGGTCACCGGTGTGCGGCGCCCGACGGTGCCCGCGGCCACGGACGAGGACGGACGGATCCGGTCGCCGCGGCCGCGGACGAAGATCAGGCTGGCGACGCCGGTGGCGGCGAGTGCCAGGACGGAGATCTCCCCGAACGTGTCCCAGGCCCGAATGTCCACGAGGGTGACGTTGACGATGTTCTTTCCTCCGCCGCCCTCGTAGGCCAGGTGCGGGAACTCCAGCGAGACCGGCGTCGCCACCCGGGCCCCCAGGGCGTGGATCGCCACGAAGATCATGGTGATCCCGAAAGCCGCCCCGATGATTACCCGGATCACGCGGTACTTGCCGCCGGTACGGTCCCGCAGTTCGGCCGGCAGACTGCGCATGGCCAGCACGAACGCCACCAGGATGATGGTCTCCACCAGCATCTGCGTCAACGCGAGGTCCGGGGCACCTTGAAGCGCGAACATCAACGCAATTCCGTAGCCGGTGACCGACACCATCAGCACGGCCAGGAACCGTTTGTTGGCCGCGGTGCGGGCCAACAAAC
>NZ_JBFRFD010000076.1:0-9543 GCF_052114645.1 Arthrobacter sp. 2YAF22_2 | reverse complement strand
GTCCTGCACCGCATTGGGGCTTACCGTGACGCGGACCGGCCGCGGCACGTTCGTCGTCGCCGATCATGTGGCGAAGGATCTGGTCCTTGGCCAGTACTCGGCACTGGATCTCACCGAGGCGCGGCCGCACATCGAGGTTCCCGCCGCCGGACTGGCGGCGGAGCGGCGCTCGACCGAAGACCTGGAAACTCTGAGGGACATAGTGGCAGCGATGGCCGGTGAGGACGATCCCGAGGTGTGGGTGGGACTGGACTCAAACTTTCACGCCCTGATCGCGAAAGCCAGCCGCAACAAGGTCTTCGAGAACGTCGTGGCGGACATCCGTGACGCGCTGGCGTCCCAGTCCGAAACACTCAACATGGTTGCGGACCGCCAACACGCCTCCGATGAGGAACACCGGCGGATCCTGGCAGCAATCGAGGCGGGCGACGCCGCGACGGCGCGCGTCGCCATGAGCCAGCACCTGCACGCCGTCGGCGAAGCCCTCGCGTCGATCCTGCACCCCCACACCGCAACCTGACACAGCAAACCGACGGGCACACCATCCACCCGCACCTATCCCTGCAAAGGACACCATGACCTCGCCTTCCCTCACCCTCGCCCCGGCTCCCATGGACCCGGCCGGGCTGCCGCGGCACGTCCCGGTGGCAGCCCAGACCCGCGACGGCGTGACCGAGAGTGTCCACTATGGATCGGTGATCGCCACCGCCGCGGACGGCAGCACGCTGCTGTCCGCGGGAGACCCCCAAACCCCGTTTTACCCGCGGTCCGCCCTGAAGCCACTGCAGGCCGTCGCCATGGTCCGCGCCGGCCTTGACCTGCCCGAGGAGCTGCTCGCCCTCGCCGCGGCCAGCCACTCCGGCGCCGCCGCCCACCGCAACGGCGCCCTGCGCATCCTCGAACTGCACGGCCTGGGCCCTGCAGACCTCGAAAACAGTACCGACCTTCCCTACGGCGTCCGCGAGCGCGAGGCGTGGCTTCGCGCCGGCGGGCAGGCCACCCAGCTGGCGCAGAACTGTTCCGGTAAGCACGCGGCGATGGCTGCCACCTGCGTCATCAACGGCTGGTCGGTTTGGGGATACCTGGATCCCGCGCATCCGCTCCAGCAACTCGTGGCCGGGACCGTGGTGGAACTGACCGGCGAGACGCCGCACCGCACCTCCACCGATGGCTGCGGCACCCCGCTGTTCGCCCTGACCCTGGGCGGCATGGCCCGCGCCTTCGGCAAGCTGGCCGCGGCAAGCGCGTCCGGCGGCAGTGCAGAGGCCGCGGTGGCCGGTGCCATGCGCCGGCACCCGGCGATGGTGGCGGGCGAGGACCGCGACGTCACCGCCCTGATGCGCCTGGTGCCGGGCCTGCTCGCCAAGGACGGCTTCGAGGGCGTCCAGCTCGTCGGCCTGCCGGACGGCCGCGCCGTCGCCGTCAAAATCTCCGACGGCGGCGACCGTGCCCGGATGCCGGTCACCGTTCGGCTCCTCGCAGCGCTCGACGTCGACCCCGCCCCCCTGGCGCGCCTCGCCGCAACGCCGGTCCTCGGCGGCGGCCGGCCCGTCGGCCTGCTGCAGGTCACCGACTTTCTCGGTTTCCCCGACTCCTCACACTTCCCCGACGACCGCTAAGGAACGCGATGACCTCCTCCGAAACCACCGACTTCCGCTCGGAACATGACCTCTTGGGCGACCGGGACGTGCCCGCCGACGCCTATTGGGGCGTCCACACCCTCCGGGCAGTGGAAAATTTCCCGATCACCGGGCAACCGCTCTCCTCCAACATGTACCTGGTCCGCGGGCTCGCCGCCGTCAAGCTGGCCGCCGTCCGCACCAACCATGAACTTGGACTGCTCGACGCCCGCCGCGCAGAAGCCATCGAGGAAGCCTGCACTGACGTCATGAGCGGCAAGCTCAGCGAGCAATTCGTGGTGGATGTCATTCAGGGCGGCGCCGGAACGTCGTCGAACATGAACGCCAACGAGGTCATCGCCAACCGGGCCTTGGAAATTCTGGGCTACCCGAAGGGCGACTACGCCCAGCTGCACCCCAATGACCATGTCAACCTCAGCCAGTCCACGAACGACGTGTACCCCACGGCGGTCAAGCTCGGCACGATCTTCGCCGCCCGGGAACTGCTCGACGCCCTCACCGAACTGGAGGACGCCTTCGCCGCCAAGGCCATGGAGTTCCGGACGGTGGTCAAGATGGGACGCACCCAGCTGCAGGACGCCGTCCCCATGACCCTCGGCCAGGAGTTCGGCACATACGCCGTGACCATCGGCGAAGACCGGCTGCGGCTGGCCGAAGCGGACCTGCTGATCCACGAAATCAACCTCGGCGCCACCGCGATCGGCACCGGCCTGAACGCCCCGGCAGGCTACGCGGAGGCCGCCTGCCGCCACCTGGCCGAGATCACCGGCCTGCCCTTGGTCACCGCGGTGGACCTGATCGAAGCCACCCAGGACGTCGGCGCTTTCGTGCACCTCTCCGGCGTGCTCAAGCGGGTCGCCGTGAAACTCTCCAAAATCTGCAACGACCTGCGGCTGCTCTCCTCCGGCCCGCGCGCCGGGCTCGGCGAGATCAACCTTCCCGCGGTGCAGTCCGGCTCCTCGATCATGCCCGGCAAGATCAACCCGGTCATCCCCGAGGTGGTCAGCCAGGTGGCCTACGAGGTCATCGGCAACGACGTCACGATCACCATGGCCGCCGAGGCAGGCCAGCTGCAGCTCAACGCCTTTGAACCGATCATCGTCCACAGCCTCCACAAGAGCATCTCCCACCTGGAAGCCGCCTGCCGCACCTTCACGGCCCGCTGTGTCCGGGGCATCACCGCAAATACCGAACGGCTCCGCCTAACCGTGGAGCAGTCCATCGGCCTGGTCACCGCGCTGAACCCGCACCTGGGTTACGCCACCGCCACCGCCATCGCCCAGGAAGCCCTCGCCACCGGCAAGGGGGTCGGGGAACTCGTCCTCGAACACGGGCTGCTCACCGCCGAGCAGCTCACGGACCTCCTCAGCCCGCAGCGCCTGGCCAACTTGAGCAAATAGCGCACTCCGAACCCCAAAGGACCCACCATGACAGCTCCCGGAACAGCCCGCGCCCAAAAACAGCCCGACCAGACACAGCAGCACCCGTCCATTACGGACCACAAAGTCACGGACCACACCGTCCCCCTCCACGCCCACGCCTCCGAGGCGGCGCTACGCGCCGAAGACCAGGGCTACCACAAGGGGTTGAAGCCGCGGCAGGTGCAGATGATCGCGATTGGCGGTGCGATCGGGACCGGACTGTTCATGGGCGCCGGCGGCCGGCTGGCCACCGCTGGTCCAGCGCTGATCATCAGCTACGCCATCTGTGGGTTCTTCGCGTTCATGATCCTGCGGGCCCTCGGCGAGCTCGTGATGCACCGGCCGTCGTCGGGGTCCTTCGTGTCGTACGCCCGGGAATTCTTCGGCGAGAAGGCCGCCTTCGTCACCGGCTGGCTGTACTGGCTGAACTGGGCGATGACAGCGATCGTGGACATCACCGCCGTCGCGCTTTACATGAACTTCTTCAAGAAATACTGGGCGCCCATCGCCGACGTGCCGCAGTGGGTGTGGGCCCTGGCGGCCCTGATCCTGGTCCTGGTCCTGAACCTGATCAGCGTCAAGGTGTTCGGTGAAATGGAGTTCTGGTTCGCGCTGATCAAGGTGGTCGCTCTCTTGTCCTTCCTGGCCGTCGGCATCTACTTCGTCATCTTCGGCACCCCCGTTCCGGGCCAAGAGGTCGGTTTCAGCCTGATCGCGGACAACGGCGGCTTCTTCCCGAACGGCATCCTGCCCGCCGTCGTGGTGATGCAGGGCGTCGTGTTCGCCTATGCCTCCATCGAGCTGATCGGCACCGCCGCCGGCGAGACGGAAAACCCGGAAAAGATCATGCCGCGGGCCATCAACACTGTGATCGTGCGGATCGCGGTCTTCTACGTCGGTTCCCTGGTCCTGCTGTCGCTGCTGCTGCCCTACAGCTCCTACAAGGCCGGCGAGAGCCCGTTCGTGACCTTCTTCGGCTCCATCGGGGTCGACGGCGTCGATGCCATCATGAACCTCGTGGTCCTGACCGCGGCGCTGTCCTCCCTCAACGCCGGCCTCTACTCCACCGGGCGGATCATGCGGTCCATGTCCGTCTCCGGCTCGGCGCCAAAATTCGCGGCCCGGATGAACAAGTCCGGTGTGCCCTATGGCGGCATCGCCCTGACCGCCGGCGTCGCCGTCCTCGGCGTCGTCCTCAACGCCCTGGTGCCAGCCGAAGCCTTCGAGATCGTGCTCAACGTCGCCTCGCTGGGCATCATCAGCAGCTGGGCCATGATCGTCCTCTGCCAGATGCAGCTGGCCCGGCTCGCAGCCCGCGGGGAGCTTCTCCGGCCGGCCTTCCGGATGCCCGGCGCACCCGTCACCGGATGGATCACGCTGGCGTTCCTGCTGGCAGTGCTGGTCCTCATGGCGTTCGATTCGCCGGTGGGCACCTGGACCATCGCGTCCCTGGTGGTCATCATTCCGCTACTGATGATCGGCTGGCGGCTCTGCAAGCACCGCATCCKGGAGATCGCCGCGGTGCGTGACGGGTTCACCGGACCGGCCCCGCTGGTGGCCAACCGTCCCGGCCTCGGATCCGGCGGCGACCCGACCTAACCCGCCACGATCGCCTAAGCTCGGAGGGACAGTTCCACCTGGCTCAACGACGAACCACCCGGGAGACACCACATGACCAACTGGCGGATCAGGGATTTCCACTCGGCCGACCTGGACGGCATTCTGCACCTCTGGGAATCCCTCAAGGCCACCAATGTCGAGCCGGTCTACGCCCTCTCCGAGGTCCTCGCCTCCTGCGAAAAGGATCACGCCGTGGTTGCGGTGCTGGGCGACCAGGTGGTGGGCGCCGCCGTCGGCCGCGCCGCGCACGACCAGGGCTGGATCGTCTTCCTGGCCACCCTCCCCGAGTTCCGCGGCCGGGGCATCGGCACCTCGCTGCTGGCCGCCGTCGAAAGCCGGATGGCCCCCCACGGACTGAACAAGCTCTCCGCGCTCATGCCGGAGTCCGAAACCCGCGTCGAGGCCTTCCTGGGCCGCGGCTTCGTGCTGAAGAAAAACCTGCGCTACTTCGAACGCCAGATCCCGGTCCAGCGCCAGGAACTCGAACCGCTCGGCCAGCTGGGCGGCCGGATCCTGGCCCGCGATCTCTGGGAAAATGTCGCCGGCATGCACAACGAGAAGGAACTGCTCGAGCGCCGCCTCGTGCTGCCGCTGGCCGAAGCCGACCTCGCCGACGAGTACGGTGTCGTCCCGCCGCGCGCCGTCGTCCTGTTCGGCCCGCCCGGCACCGGGAAGACGACCTTCGCCAAGGCGATTGCGTCCCGGCTGGAGTGGCCGTTCGTGGAGGTCTTTCCCTCCCGGCTTGCCTCCGACCCGCTGGGCCTTGCGGGGGCCCTACGCGAGACTTTCCTCGAGATCGCCGAGCTGGAGCACGCCGTCGTCTTCATCGACGAGGTGGAGGAGATCGCCTCGCAGCGCGCCGGCGACCCGCCGTCGCCGCTGCAGGGCGTCACCAACGAACTGCTCAAGATCATCCCGGCGTTCCGCGAACAGCCCGGCCGGCTGCTGGTCTGCGCCACCAACTTCATCCGCGCGCTGGACTCCGCATTCCTGCGCCACGGCCGCTTCGACTACGTCATCCCGATCGGCCTGCCGGACCGCCTGGCCCGTGAGGCCATGTGGCAGCGCTTCATCCCCGCCACCGTGGTGGACGACGTGGACGTGGAACTGCTGGTGGACCGCACCGAGGGCTTCTCCCCCGCGGACATCGAATATGCGGCCCGGAGCGCCTCCCAGCGGGCAATGGAGAACGCCGTTTACGGAATGGACAGGGACGGCGGCGCGTCCGACGGCGCTTCCCTCCGGGATGCCGTCCGGAAGGGCCCCGCGACGCAGGACTACCTCGATGCCATTGCGGACACCCGGACCACCGTCAGCGAAGAAGTCCACCAGCAATTCCTCGAGGACATCGACCTCCTGGGCCGCGTCTAGCTAGTCCTCGGCCGCGTCGTCGTAGCGGAGGTTTTCGTAGTCGGTGTCGTCGGCCTCGTCGAGCATGTTGTCGAGCTCTTCCAGCAGCCACGGGTTGATCCGGGCCAGGATCTTGCGGGTTTCCTCCACCGGGACGGCCGCGTACAGCACCGGCCGGGCGTCGTCGTAGCGGGTGACCGGCGGTTTGTCCGGCCACTTCTCGGCCAGCGCTTGGACCCGCTCGGGCAGTGAATTGTGCGCATTGTCAGCGATTTTGACCAGGGTCGCGTCGTGGTCCTCGGCGATGTAGCGGATGCCGGCGGCGTAGTCGTCCGGGTTTTCGTGGAACCGCTTAGTGACCCGCTCGATGATGTCCACGGCCCGCTCGGAAATGCCCATGTCCAGCAGCGCCTGCCGCGTCATCGGGGTGTCCTCCGCGATGTCATGCAGGTAACCCGCGATCTGGATGTCGTCATCGAAGTCAGCCAGCGCATCGCCGACGGCGATCACGTGCTCGCGGTAAGGCCGCTTGAGCTTATCCTTCTGCCGGTTGTGGGCCACCTCGGCGAGGACCTTCGCCGTCTCGACGGTGAAGCGGGGCTCCGGGCCGCGCGCTTCCATGAACTCTGGTTCTGACATGGTTCCAGCCTACGCGTCACGCGCGCCCATCCCGGGCCACACCCACGCCTCCCGCGGCAGGGCCGCCGGATCGAAGACGGCGAGCGCCTGCTCGAGGGGACCGGGCGGCAGGCCCAGCGAGGCCAACAGCGCGTCGCGTACCCGGTCCACAGTGACTCCGGCGGCGGCGAGGTCGGCAAGCGTGACGGCGCCGTCCCGCTTGGCCAGCCGGGCGCCGTCGGCGTTCAGGACCAGCGGCACATGCGCATATTCCGGAACGGGAATATCTAGGAGCGAGGCCAGGTAGGCCTGCCGCGGGGTGGACGGCAGCAGGTCGTCGCCGCGGACCACTTGGTCGATGCCCTGCGCGGCGTCGTCCACCACCACGGCCAGGTTGTACGCGGTGACGCCGTCGTTGCGGCGCAGCACAAAGTCGTCCACCGCCCCGGTGAAGCTGCCGTGCAGGACGTCGTGCACCGTCGCCTCCGCAACGTCGGCGCGGAGCCGGAGCGCCGCCGGCCGGATGGCGCGCCTGGCGGCACGCTCGGTGTCGCCCAAGTTCCGGCAGGTGCCCGGATACGCGCCCTGGGGAGCGTGCGGTGCCGACGGCGCCTCCTGGATTTCGCGGCGGGTGCAGAAGCATTCATAGCTCCGTCCGGCATCGGTCAACCGCTGGATGGCTGCCTCATACAGGGGCTTACGGTCCGTTTGGCGGACGACGCCGCCGTCCCAGCTCACACCGATCGCCGCCAGATCGCGGAGCTGCTCCGCCTCGGCCCCCGCGCGGGCCCGGTCCAAATCCTCGACCCGCAGCAGGAAGCGCCGGCCCGTGGACCGCGCGAAAAGCCAGGCGAGGATGGCCGTGCGGAGATTGCCCACGTGAAGCTCCCCGGAGGGGCTGGGGGCGAAGCGTGCGGCGGTTGTCATGGCACCAGCCTATGCCGGGCAACACAAGAGCCCCTCAGCCACCGATGACTTCGGAAGATCCGACGTCGGTGGCTCAGGGGCTCTTGCCGTAATGGGTGTGCGGAAAGACGATGCGTGAACAAGAGTCAATCAGCGGCGGGCTCCTTGCGGGGGCCTCATCCAGGGTCCGGGAGGTGTACCGGGGGATCTGTAGCCTTCGGATGCCGGCGGTGGCCCGCATCCTGTGTTGCCACTATTTGAGCAGTAGTCCTACAGTTGGTGCAACGGACGTTCCCTCGGCTGGTCAGACTGACCAACAAACGCCGACATGACGAGCAGGAAGTGGTCAGATTGCAGCTCGACGCGACGGATCGGCGGATCCTCCTAGCCCTGGACGCGGACTCGAGGATGCCGATCATGGTGCTGGCCCAGAAGCTCGGCCTGGCCCGCGGCACCGTCCAGTCCCGGCTGGAGCGGATGACAGCGTCGGGCGCGCTCCGGCCCAACAGCAGCCGGGTGCTGCCGTCCGCGCTGGGCCGTGGCGTGGCGGCGGCCGTCAGCGCTGAACTGGACCAGAGCCACCTGAATGAAGCGATCGCCGCGCTCCGGAAGATCCCGGAGGTCCTGGAGTGCCACGCGCCTGCGGGCGACACCGACCTGCTGATCCGGGTGGTGGCCACCAGTCCGGATGACCTCTACCGTGTTTCCGAGGAAATCCGGCTCTGCCCGGGAATCGTGCGGACGTCCACCAGCATGTTCCTGCGCGAGGTCATCCCCTACCGGACCACGGGGCTGCTCGGCGGCTGAGCGCCCGGCTCGGGCCGACGGGTCAGACCGGGGGTCCGGCGTTGGCCTTGAGGCTCTTCATCACCAGCGTCGAGGTCAGCCGCTCGACCCCGGGCAGCGAAGTCAGCTCGGCATCGTAAAAGCGTTGGTAGGCCGGAAGGTCCTCGGCGATGACCTTGAGCAGATAGTCGGGTTTGCCGAACAACCGCTGGGCCTCGACGATGTTCGGGTTCGCGGCGACCCGGTTCTCGAAGATCTCCATGGTGCCGCGGTCCACCTGCCGCAGCGTGACGAAGACGATCGCCTCGAAGCCGAGGCCGACGGCGGCCGGGTCGATGTCAGCGCGGTAGCCGCGGATGACGCCGGAGGCCTCCAGTTCGCGGAGCCTGCGGTGGCAGGGCGCCACGGTGAGCCCGACCTTCGCCGCGAGGGCGGTGGCGGTGATCCTCCCGTCTTCGCGAAGGTAGCGCAAAATACTTCTGTCAATGTGGTCGATCACGCAAGGATCTTACCGCGAACGCGCGAATCCTAGCGAAATCGGTAAGCACTTATCCGCCGAAAATTCCTAGGCTTATACCTGTAGCCGCACTACCCAGGAGATCCCGCCGTGAACCCCCAGCTTTTCCTTGCCTTTATCGGCGTGGCCGTCGCCCTCGCCTGCACCCCGGGCGTGGACTGGGCCTATTCCATCTCGGCCGGGCTCAGGGAACGCAGCTTCGCACCCGCCGTGGCCGGCCTGTGCGGCGGTTACGTCGTCCACACCGCGCTGCTGGCCGCGGGGCTGGCCGCGGTAATCACCCGGCTGCCGGGGCTCCTCGGCTGGCTCACGGTCGCGGGCGCCGCTTACCTGCTCTGGCTTGGCATCAGCACCGCGCGGTCCTGGCGGGGGGCCAGTTTTGGCGCGCAAGGCGCCGGCGGATCGCAGCTGCAGGCCAACCAGTTCCGCGTCTTCCTGCAAGGCGTGGGTACCAGCGGCATCAACCCGAAGGGCCTGCTCTTCTTCGTCGCCCTGGTTCCGCAGTTCGTCAGCCCCGAGGCATCGTTGTCGGTGCCGCTGCAGTCGGCCCTCCTGGGCCTGACGTTCGTGCTGATGGTGGCGGTCGTTTACACCTGCGTGGCGTTGCTGGCCCGCAAGCTCCTGCACTCCCGGCCCGGAGCCGCACGGCGGGTCACGCTGGCCAGCGGGCTCATCATGATTGCCC
>NZ_JBFRFD010000075.1:0-9623 GCF_052114645.1 Arthrobacter sp. 2YAF22_2 | reverse complement strand
GTCCTGGGACGGCCGCACCGGATGCGCGGCGAGGTGGTCCACGGCGCCGCCCGCGGCCGCGACCTTGGTTTCCCTACTGCCAACCTTTCCGCCGCCGCCAGCGGCTACATCCCGGCGGACGGCATTTACGCCGGCTGGCTCGTGGACCAGGCTGGCACCCGCTGGCCCGCGGCCATTTCCGTCGGCTCCAACCCGACCTTCGACGGCGTCAGCCGGCAGGTCGAGGCCCACGTGATCGACCGCCCGGACGAGGCCGTCGAAGACTTCGACCTTTACGGCCAGAGCGTGGTGGTCGAGTTCGTGGCCCGGTTGCGCGGCATGGTCGCGTACCGTGGCCCGGAGGCCCTCGTCGAGCAGATGCGCCTGGACGTCGTCCAGGCCCACGGCCTACTGTTCGCCCGCTAGCCCCAGGAAGGCAAGAGACGTGACGATCGAGAAGAACACGCGCGAGCTGGACCAGGACATTGTCCGCGATTTCAGCTCGCGGATGAGCTACGCCTCGTATCTGCAGTTGCCGACGCTGCTCAGCGCCCAGCAGCCCGTCAGCACGCCGGAACACCACGACGAACTGCTGTTCATCGTCCAGCACCAGACCACGGAACTGTGGCTCAAGCTGATGCTGCATGAGCTCCGCAGCGCGGCCGCCTGGCTCCGCACCGACGATCTTGGCTCCGCGCTCAAGGCCATCGCCCGGGTCAAGCACATCCAGAAGACCCTCACCGAGCAATGGTCGGTCCTCGCCACGCTGACCCCCACCGAGTACTCCCAGTTCCGCGGGTTCCTCGGCAACTCGTCCGGATTCCAGTCCAGCCAATACCGGGCCGTGGAATTCCTGCTCGGCAACAAGAACCGCAAGATGCTGCCCGTGTTCGAATCGGACCCCGAAGCCCACTCGATGCTGCTGGAACTGCTCGAAGCGCCAAGCATCTACGACGATTTCCTCGCCTACCTCAAGCGCCAGGGCTTCGCGGTTCCGGAGGAGCTGCTCAACCGTGACGTCCGCCAGGCGCATGTGTTCTGCCCGGACCTGGTCCCGGTGTTCAAGGAGATCTACGAGAACGCGGCGAGCAACTGGGGCGCGTACGAGGCCTGCGAGGAGCTCGTGGACCTGGAGGACAACTTCCAGCTCTGGCGCTTCCGGCACCTGCGCACTGTGCAGCGCACCATCGGCATGAAGGGCGGGACCGGCGGATCCAGCGGCGCAGCCTTCCTACAGAAAGCCCTCGAGCTGACCTTCTTCCCCGAGCTGTTCGCGGTCCGCACGGAGATCGGGCAGTGAGCATCGAGCAAGCGGCTGGGCAGACGACGGCAGTGCCAGCGGCACCGGCGACCAGCGACACTCTGTGGGAGCGCGCCGTCGATCTCGACGCCGCGGACCCGCTCGCCGCCTACCGCGACCATTTCATCGGAACAGAAACAGAGCTGTCCTACCTGGACGGCAACTCGCTCGGACGCCCGCTGAAGCGGACCGCCACCGACGTCGCCGCGTTCATCCAGGACAGCTGGGGCGGCCGCCTGATCCGCGGCTGGGACGAGGAATGGCTGGAACTTCCGCAGGTAATCGGCGACCAGCTGGGCCGGGCCGTGCTCGGCGCAGCCCCGGGGCAGACCATCATCGCGGACTCCACCACTGTGGCGCTCTACAAACTGATCCGCGCCGCTCTGGCCGCCGTCACGGATCCGGGCCGCACCGAGATCGTGCTGGACACCGACAATTTCCCCACCGACCGCTACCTGGTCGAGGGCATCGCCCGCGAAGAAGGCCTCACGCTGCGTTGGATCGACGCCGACCCGGCTGCCGGCGTGACCGTGGACCAGGTGCGCGCCGCCACCGGCCCTGCCACCGCCGTCGTCGTTTTGAGCCAGATCGCCTACCGCTCCGGATTCCTCGCCGATCTGCCGGGCATCACCGCCGCCGTGCACGATGCAGGTGCCCTGGTGGTGTGGGACCTCTGCCACTCCGCCGGTTCGGTGGAGATCGGCTTGGACGCAGCCGGCGTCGACTTCGCCGCCGGCTGCACCTACAAGTACCTGAACGGGGGACCGGGCTCGCCAGCGTTCGCATACGTCAATGCCCGGCACCTGCCCGGKYTGCAGCAGCCGATCTGGGGCTGGATGGGGCGCAAGGACGCCTTYGAAATGGGSCCCGGCTAYGAGGSCGCYGCSGGCATCCGGGGTTTCCTCAGCGGCACCCCGGCCGTCTTCGGCATGCTCGCCATGCGCGGCACGTTGGACCTGCTCGAGGAAATCGGCATGGCCGCGGTCCGGGAGAAGTCCAGGCTGCTGACAGCGTTCGCCGTCGAACTTCATGACGCATGGCTGGAACCGTCCGGGGTGCGGCTCGGGACCCCGCGGGACCCGGAGTTGCGCGGCAGCCACATCACTGTTGACCACCCGGCGTTCCGCGAAATGACGGCGGCGCTGTGGGAACAGGACGTGATCCCGGACTTCCGTGCGCCGCAGGGCATCCGAGTGGGGCTTTCACCGTTGAGCACCTCGTTCACCGAGCTGTACCGGGGTGTCGCGGCGATCCGCGGGCTGCTGCCCGGCCCTGTGGCCGGCACTGCCTAACGGCGGCTGCCGCCCGCGGTTTAGACACTTCGACGGCGTGCCAGTAAACTAAAGGTTGGATCTGGCTGCAGTCCGTGGCGGCTGGCTCTTGTTGTGTAACGAAGACCCTCCGTTTGGCGGGATTCCGGCACGGCACCCCCGGCAGTGAATTACTGACTCGGGCCTCACGGCACATCTCTAGGAGTTATCGTGGCACTTGAAGCCGCTGTAAAGCAGTCCATCATGAAGGATTTCGCAACGTCCGAGGGCGACACCGGTTCGCCGGAGGTCCAGGTTGCGGTCCTGACCCAGCGGATCAAGGATCTGACGGAGCACATGAAGGAGCACAAGCACGATTACCACACCCAGCGCGGTCTGCTGGCCATGGTTGGTCGCCGCAAGCGCATGCTCACCTACCTCAAGAACACTGACATCAACCGCTACCGTGCGCTCATCGAGCGCCTCGGCCTGCGCCGCTAGTCAGCTTTAGGGGGCGGCCCTTTCCCTCGGGAAGGGCCGCCTTCTGCAAATTCTTCAAAAAAACTCAACAGGAGGATCAACCGCATCGCGCATTCGCGGTCCTCGGTAGTGATCTCCGGGAACGGCTTCAAGGATTGAAGCCTTGGCCCGTGGGTCTCGATCGATGACCGGGTGTAGTGCAGGCCAGTCGACAGATGCTGGCCTGGGTTGATGCGGCTGGACTCCGTCAACAAGAAACGGAGGTGACTCTCTTGGAGGGTCCCGAAATCCAGTTCTCAGAAGCCGTCATTGACAATGGCCGCTTCGGCAAGCGGGTTATCCGCTTTGAAACCGGCCGTCTTGCCAAGCAGGCAGCCGGCGCAGCCATGGTCTACATCGACGAAGAGACCGCGCTGCTGTCCGCCACCACGGCCGGCAAGCACCCCCGCGAAGGCTTCGACTTCTTCCCGCTGACCGTCGACGTCGAAGAGCGCATGTACGCCGCCGGCCGCATCCCGGGCTCGTTCTTCCGCCGCGAAGGCCGCCCCTCGACCGAGGCGATCCTGGCCTGCCGCCTGATGGACCGCCCGCTGCGCCCCGCGTTCGTCAAGGGCCTGCGCAACGAGGTCCAGATCGTGGTCACCGTGCTCTCCATCAACCCGGACGAGCTCTACGACGTCGTCGCGATCAACGCGTCCTCGATGTCCACCCAGCTTTCCGGCCTGCCCTTCTCCGGCCCGATCGGCGGCGTCCGCGTTGCCCTCGTCGCCGACGAGCACGGCTCGCAGTGGGTTGCGTTCCCGAAGCACTCGCAGCTTGAGAACGCCGTCTTCAACATGGTCGTTGCCGGCCGCGTTGCCGGTGACGACGTCGCCATCATGATGGTTGAAGCCGAAGCCACCGACAACTCCTGGAACCTCATCAAGGAACAGGGCGCCACCGCCCCGACCGAAGAGGTTGTCTCCGAGGGCCTCGAGGCCGCCAAGCCGTTCATCAAGGCCCTCTGCGAAGCCCAGGCCGACCTGGCTGCCCGCGCCGCCAAGCCGACCGTCGAGTTCCCGGTGTTCCTGGACTACGAGGACGACGTCTTCGCCGCCGTCGAGTCCGCCGCCGCGCAGAAGCTGACCGCCGTCTTCCAGATCGCGGACAAGCAGGAGCGCGACACCGCCTCCGACGCGCTCAAGGACGAGGTCACCTCCTCGCTCGCCGGCCAGTTCGAGGGCCGCGAAAAGGAACTGTCGGCAGCGTTCCGCTCGGTCACCAAGCAGGTCGTGCGCCAGCGCATCCTCAAGGACCAGGTCCGCATCGACGGCCGTGGCCTGACGGACATCCGCCAGCTCACCGCCGAGGTTGAGGTCCTGCCCCGCGTCCACGGCTCGGCCATCTTCGAACGCGGCGAGACCCAGATCMTGGGTGTCACCACGCTGAACATGCTCAAGATGGARCAGCAGATCGACTCGYTGTCTCCCGTGACGCGCAAGCGCTACATGCACAACTACAACTTCCCGCCGTACTCCACCGGTGAGACCGGCCGTGTCGGTTCGCCGAAGCGGCGCGAAATCGGCCACGGTGCCCTCGCCGAGCGCGCCATCATGCCGGTGCTGCCGTCCCGCGAAGAGTTCCCCTACGCGATCCGCCAGGTGTCTGAAGCCCTCAGCTCCAACGGTTCGACGTCGATGGGTTCGGTCTGTGCCTCCACGCTGTCCCTGCTCAACGCAGGCGTGCCGCTGAAGGCTCCCGTTGCCGGTATCGCCATGGGCCTGGTCTCCGACCAGGTTGACGGCCAGACCCGCTACGCCGCGCTGACCGACATCCTGGGCGCCGAAGATGCCTTCGGCGACATGGACTTCAAGGTTGCCGGTACCTCCGAGTTCGTCACGGCCATCCAGCTGGACACCAAGCTCGACGGCATCCCGGCGTCGGTCCTGGCCGCCGCCCTGAAGCAGGCCCGCGAAGCACGCCTGCACATCCTGGACGTGCTGAACTCCGCGATCGACACCCCGGACGAGCTCTCCGAGTTCGCGCCGCGCGTCATCGCGGTCAAGATCCCGGTAGACAAGATCGGCGAGGTCATCGGCCCGAAGGGCAAGATGATCAACCAGATCCAGGAAGACACCGGAGCCGACATCTCGATCGAGGACGACGGCACCGTCTACATTGGCGCCACGAACGGCCCGTCTGCCGACGCAGCACGGTCCGCGATTAACGCCATCGCCAACCCGCAGATCCCGGAAATCGGCGAACGCTACCTGGGTACGGTCGTCAAGACCACCACCTTCGGTGCCTTCGTGTCCCTGACTCCGGGCAAGGACGGTCTGTTGCACATCTCCGAGCTGCGCAAGATCGCCGGCGGCAAGCGCGTGGACAACGTTGAGGACGTCGTCTCCGTCGGCCAGAAGATCCAGGTGGAAATCACCAAGATCGACGACCGCGGAAAGCTCTCCCTCTCGCCCGTTGTGGCCGACGAGGCAGGGTCCGCTGAAGCGGACAACGCCGAGGTCTCGATGGAGTCCGCAGAGTAGTCTTTCCTGACTCAAGCAGCGGGGCCGGTGGATTCGTCCACCGGCCCCGCTGCCGTTAAAGGGCAGGTAGGATTGCAGGCAGATTTGGCACATTTTTGTGACGGTTTATGGAAAGGCCTTAATGACTGTCGTCCCCCTGCCGCTTGAGCAGAACCAGCACGCTGACACCCTCATCCACGGAGCCGACGGCGGCTCGGAGGTGCGGCGCTCGGTGCTGCCCGGCGGTGTCCGGGTGCTGACCGAGGCCATGCCCGGGCAGCGTTCAGCGACCATCGGCTTCTGGGTCGGGGTCGGCTCGCGCGACGAGGCCCCCGGCCAGCACGGTTCCACCCATTTCCTGGAGCACCTGCTGTTCAAGGGCACCAAACGGCGCACGGCACTGGAAATCGCCTCCGCCTTCGACGAGGTCGGCGGCGAATCGAACGCCGCCACCGCCAAGGAAAGCACCTGCTACTTCGCCCGGGTGCTGGACACGGACCTGCCGATGGCGATCGACGTGATCGCTGACATGATCACCGGCGCCGTGCTGGACCCGCAGGAAATGGAGCAGGAACGCGACGTCATCCTSGAGGAAATCGCCATGGACAGCGATGACCCGACCGACGTCGCCCACGAACACTTCGTCGCGGCCGTCCTCGGCACCCATCCGCTGGGACGCCCGATCGGTGGCACCCCGGACGCGATCCGCGCGGTGGCCCGCGATTCGGTCTGGGACCACTACCGCCGCTACTACCGCCCGGACGAGCTTGTCATCACCGCCGCCGGGGGACTGGACCACGACGTCGTCTGCGGCCTCGTGGTGGGCGCCCTGGACGCCGCCGGCTGGGACCTGGAGCACGACGCCGCACCGGTCCAGCGCCGTTCGACCGAACGTGCGGCCATCACCGGCACGGCCGGCCTGCACGTGGTCAAGCGCCCGGTGGAGCAGGCCAACATCATCATGGGCTGCCCCACGATTGTCGCCACCGACGACCGCCGCTTCGTGATGAGCGTGCTGAACGCCGTCCTCGGCGGCGGCATGTCATCCCGGCTGTTCCAGGAGGTCCGCGAGAAGCGCGGCCTCGTCTACTCGACCTACTCCTTCGCCTCCTCCTACGCGGACGCCGGCTACTTCGGCATGTACGCGGGCTGCACGYCGTCCAAGGTCCGCCAGGTCCTCGACCTGCTCGGCGCCGAGCTGGACAAGCTGGCCGAGGGCGGCATCTCCGAGGAGGAACTGCGCAAAGCCGTAGGGCAGCTCAGCGGCGGGATCGTCCTGGCGCTGGAAGACACCGGTTCGCGGATGTCCCGGCTGGGCAGGGCAGAGCTGGTCTCCGGCGAGTACCAGGACATCGACGAGACGCTGCGGCAGATCAAGGCGGTTACCACCGCCGATGTCCAGGAGCTGGCGCGCGAACTTGCGGCCGCCCCGCGCACCGTCACTGTGGTGGGTCCTTTCGAGGAAACCGAGACCTTCGGCCTCTGACCCGGAGCTGCCGGCGGCCCATGGGCAAGAGCATCCGGCGGGGCCGAAGCTTTACAGCCGCGCGGTCCGGGCGTGATGATGGTGGCGGGGCCACACGGGAGGGCCCCTCGGAGGAAGCATGGACCGACCGCTGCCCGGCAGCGCGCACGAAGCACTCGAAGGGTTCCTCGGACACTGGAGCGGCACCACGCAGTGGGAAGCCACCGCCTGGGGTCCGGCCCGGACCGCCGCGGCTGAAGTCGTCTTCGCCCGTGCCGCGGCCGGCCTTGCCGTGACCATGAGCTACCGCCACCTCGACGCCGACGGCTCCAAGGCCGAGGGCGTCGGCGTCTTCACCATGGACCGGGCCCATCCCGACACGCTCTGGTACCACGTCAACAGCATGGGCCTGCCCCCGGAAGCGCCGGCCCGGGCGAGCTGGCACGACGGCACCCTGACCATCGAGCGGCGCAGCGACCGCGGCGCGGCCCGCCACACGCTCCGGGTCGAGGGCGGAAGGCTGACCCACGCGGCCGGGCTGCGGCTCGGCAGTGCTCTCGAGTTCAGCCCGTTCATGACCACCGTCTGTCGCCGGGTCCCCGAGACCGCGGCCGTCCCCGCCTGACGCTCACGCTCCCGCTCCCGCTCTTGATCTGAGGGACGGTCGGGTCGTGTCCCTCTTGATCTGAGGGAGGGTTGAGCGGTACCCCAACGGTAAACGTTGCCATTTCGTTGCAAACCTCCCCTTGAATTTCGTTGACACGCTGTGAGCTGCATCATAGATTTGCGGTAATCTGAATCACCTTTCAGGTTCTACTCAGATCTCGTGCCCAGACTCCGCAGATTCTCAACGAAAGGCATCCCGTGAAGGATACAAAGAAGTTCCTGATGGCCGCCGTGATGGCCACCGGGCTCGCCCTCAGCGCGTGCGCGCCCACGGCCGGCTCCGCTGCGCCTGCCTCCGGGGGCGCCTCGAAGGCAGCCGAACCGGTCAACGTCGGCATCATCTACTCCAAGACCGGACCGCTGGCAGCCTACGGCGCCACCTACTACGAGGGCCTCCAGGCCGGCATCGACTACGCCACCGGCGGCACCGGCGAAGTGAACGGGGCCAAAATCAACCTGACCTACGCCGACGACGGCGGCGACCCGGACAAGGCCGTCACCGCGGCCAAGGACCTGATCGGCAAAGGCTACAAGGTGATCGGCGGCACGGTCGTTTCCGGCATCGCCCTGAAACTGGCGGAGCAGGCCCAGCAGAACAAGGTCCTCTACATTTCCGGCCCCGCCGCGACAGACGCGATCCAGGGCATCAACAAGTACACCTTCCGCTCCGGCCGGCAGAGCCTCCAGGATGTCGCCACCGCCGGCAGCTTCATCGACACCAAGGGCAAGAAGGTGGTGGTCTTCGCGCAGGACAACGCCTTCGGCCAAGGCAACGTCGCCGCGGTCAAGGCCGTCCTCGGCGCGAAGGGCGCCACCGTGGAGTCCGTTCTCGTCCCGGAAGGCCAGGAGCTCACGCCCTTCGCCCGCCAGCTCATTGACGCCAAGCCGGACATGGTTTTCGTGGCCTGGGCCGGGGCTACCTCCGGCACCATGTGGCAGGCGCTGAGCCAGCAGGGGGCCTTCGCGGCGGCCCCGATCGTCACCGGACTGGGTGACGCTTCCACCTTCGGCGCCTACGGCGAGGCAACCAGCAAGATCAGCTTCCTCAACCACTACTTCCCGGGCGCCTCGGGCACTGACGTCGAGAAGAAGATGATCGCCGACGTCGAGAAGGCCGGCAAGAAGGCAGACCTGTTCACCCCCGACGGCTTCGTCGCCGGCCAGATGATCGTCCAGGCCATCAAGGGCGGCGGAAACGACGCCGACGCCATGGTCAAGGCGCTCGAAGGCTTCAGCTTCGACGGACCCAAGGGCAAGGAAACCGTCCGCGCCTCCGACCACGCCCTGATCCAGGACATGTACCAGGTCAAGCTCACCCAGAAGGGCGGCACCTGGGTTCCCGAACTCGTGAAGGTGGTTGCGGGCGACACCGTCGCCCCGCCGGAAAAGAAGTAGCCGCCGGCGCCCCAGCGCCAGGCACGCTTCAGCCCAGACCAGCCAGCGAGAAACGAAGGATCCGAATGAATAACCCAGTCCTGCCTGCCCTTGCGGTGGACGGTCTTGGTCTGCAGATCGGCGGTGCCCGCATCCTCCAGGATGTGGGCTTCGCGGTCGGCGCCGGCGAAATGATCGGCGTGATCGGCCCCAACGGGGCCGGCAAGACCACCTTGTTCAACCTGATTTCCGGCGTGATGCGGCCCAGCGCGGGCAGCATCACGCTGAACGGCAGGGACATCACGGCCGCGCCCATCCACCGCCGGGCCCGGGCAGGGCTGGGCCGGACCTTCCAAACCTCCAACCTGTTTCCCCGGCTCAGCGTGCTGGAAAATGTCCGGCTCGCCGCCCAGGTGAAACTCGGCAGCAACTTCAGCATCCTGCGTTTCCCCTCCGCCTCGGACGAGGCCACCCGGATCGCCCGCGGCACCATCGCCGAGGTCGGGCTCACCGGCAAGCTCACGACGGCGGCGGGCGACCTCTCGCACGGCGAAAAGCGCAAGGTGGAGATCGCCGTGCTGCTGGCGACAGATCCCGCCGTCGTACTG